>PWFE01000110.1 GCA_003554115.1 Haloferacaceae archaeon
AGAACGACAGCCACCTGCACAAGCGTGATCCCGACGAACGCCTTCCAGTCTCGACCGACGCCGACAACCGCATCAGCGACCCCGTCGCCGTCGTACAGACAACCGTAGATGCCGTTGATCGCGGCGGCGTTGCTGAGTCCGTTCGAAACGATCCCAACGACAACCGCACCCACCGCGGCGAGGCCGACGATGGCGACTATTTCAATCGAGAGAATATCGAGCACTGCGGTCTCAAGTTCTCCGGGGATCCCAACGGTGTCGAGTTCTGCTTCAGCGCCGGGCTCTTCGAGCGCCTCGAAGTCGACGGCCTCGATGGCTTCAAACAGGGCCTGGAGTCGGCCATCTGCGATAAGCAAGCCGAGTGCAACCGCGATCCCGACAAGTACTGGCACTCGGGTTATGGCGGTGATTCCGAGGACCAACAGATACACTGGGAGCACGCTGGCTGGCCGCTTGAGGAGGACTGATCCGGCCGACCGAATAGCGGTTCCGATGTTCACAGTGGCTTGTAGGCGTCCACACATTGTAATTTCAGGGGGTTTCGGCAGCCCACCGCGGCCGTAAAGTATGCTCGCGCCTAACGACCGCCAATGAGTGAGATGCAGTCCGGACCGCTCCAGCCGGACCGCCCGGGCGAGAATCGCCCCTTTGTAGTCGACGCCCCTTTTGAGCCGGCGGGCGATCAGCCCGAAGCTATCGAGCAGTTAGTCGACGGCTACCAGCAGGGGCTGGACGAACAGACGCTGTTGGGTGTGACCGGCTCCGGAAAGACGAACACCGTCTCGTGGGCAATCGAGCAGGTCGAATCGCCAACGCTCGTGTTGGCCCACAACAAGACGCTGGCGGCCCAACTGTACGAGGAGTTCCGCAACCTGTTTCCCGATAATGCCGTCGAGTACTTCGTTTCGTACTACGACTACTACCAGCCCGAAGCCTACGTCGAACAGACCGACACCTACATCGACAAAGATATGTCGATAAACGAGGAGATCGAACGCTTGCGGCACTCCGCGACGCGATCCCTGCTCACTCGCGATGACGTGATCGTTGTCGCCTCCGTGTCGGCGATCTACGGGCTGGGTGATCCCGCAACGTACCGTGATCTCGCGCTCGAACTCTCGGTCGACCAGCAGCTTGACCGCGACGACCTCTTAGCGCGACTCGTCGATCTCAACTACGAGCGCAACGACGTCGACTTCTCGCAGGGCACCTTCCGCGTGCGGGGTGATACGGTCGAGATCTTCCCGATGTACGGCCGGTATGCCGTCCGCGTGGAGTTCTGGGGCGACGAGATAGATCGACTCCTAAAAGTCGACACGCTCGCTGGTGAGGTCAAATCGACCGAACCTGCGGTGCTTATCCATCCCGCAGAACACTACTCAATGCCCGATGACACGCTGCAGGCGGCCGTCGACGAGATCGAACAACTCATGCGAGAACGCGTCCGGTATTTCGAACGGCAGGGCGATCTCGTCGCTGCCCAGCGAATCGAAGAGCGCACAACGTTCGACATTGAGATGCTCCAAGAGACGGGCCACTGTTCGGGTATCGAAAACTACTCGGTGCACTTTTCGGATCGCGACTCCGGGGAGCCACCGTACACCTTACTTGATTATTTCCCGAATAACTTCGTGTGTGTGGTCGACGAATCCCACGTCACTCTTCCCCAGATCAAAGGCCAATTCGGCGGCGACAAATCCCGAAAGGACTCGCTGGTCGAAAACGGCTTTCGACTGCCGACGGCCTACGACAATCGTCCGCTGACGTTCGAGGAGTTCACCGAGAAAACCGGTCGGATGCTGTATGTGAGTGCGACACCCGGAGACTACGAGTTGGACAACTCCGGACAGGTCGTCGAACAGATCGTCCGGCCGACCCATCTCGTCGACCCGAAAGTTGAAACTACTCCTGCAACTGGCCAAATCGAGGATCTCTTAGAACGGATCAATACGCGAATCAACCGTGACGAGCGAACGCTCGTGACGACGCTCACAAAGCGGATGGCTGAGGATCTCACCGAGTATCTCGACGAAGCCGGTGTTGAGGTTGCCTACATGCACGACGAGACAGACACACTCGAACGCCACGAGCTGATCCGGAGCCTCCGATTAGGTGAGATCGACGTGCTCGTCGGGATCAACTTGCTTCGAGAGGGTCTCGACATTCCCGAGGTGTCGCTGGTGGCGATTCTCGATGCCGACCAACAGGGCTTTTTGCGCTCTGAGACCACGCTCGTCCAGACGATGGGTCGGGCCGCGCGCAATGTCAACGGCAAAGTGATTCTGTATGCCGACGAAACGACCGACGCAATGGCAGCCGCGATTGATGAAACTCAGCGCCGCCGTCGGATTCAACAGGCGTTCAATGCCGAACACGGCCACGAACCGATGACAATCGAAAAGGCGGTCGGCGAAACCAATCTTCCAGGATCGAAAACCGACACCAGCGGGCTGGCGACCGAAACCCCCGAAACCGACGACGAAGCAGCCGCCCAGATCGAACAGCTCGAAGACCGCATGCAGGAGGCCGCGAACAACCTCGAATTCGAGCTGGCTGCAGATATCCGAGACCGGATTCGGGAGCTTCGCCAAGCGTTCGATCTTGAAGCAGACCTCGGTGTCGAACCCGAAGTCGACTCGGCGTTCTGAGTGTTCGCTGTGTGCGACGGGCGGAAACGCCTTTGAGGGTCCACTTCGTTGGTCGACGTATGCCCACTGCTGACTCTCCGGAGCGTCCGTCCGAACCGGCGAGTTCACCGTCGGACGTCGAAGACTGGCTTACGTTACTCGATTATCTCACCAGCGAGTTCGCCGACAACGACCAAGCACTCGAATGTGAACTCGAAGACGTCTCGGTCGATGTCCCGATGCGGATGTCGACGGATGCCGAAACCGCCAACTGGCGGTTCGACGGCGGCCTGACAATGAGTGTCGGTGAAGTCAGCGTTCCGCTACGCGACTGGCGGCGTTACTGGGACCGTTCCGACTGACGATTGCCTACTGGCTACTCTGTTGTTGTTTCGAGTTCAGTTTCGAGTTCCTCGTCGACCTCGGTGCCGACTGAGGCCAACTCGTCGACGTCCAGATTCGTCAACAGCTCATCGATTTTGTCGAGCCCAAGCATCTCTCGTGTCTCGTCGTCGAAATCACGGCTTTCGAGTTCTTGGCCTGCCGAGGCGATGTCGCTGCCGGTGAGTTGGCCGCCGTAGCGACCAACCAGCGAGGTAAGCTCCTGGGGGAGAATGAACGTCGAGGAGTCGCCTTCGCCGATGCGTTCGAGGCTTTCCATGCCGCGTTCGATAATCGCACGCTCGCCCATCGCTTCGGCCGATTTCGCTCGAAGCACTGTCGAGATGGCATCACCTTGTGCCTGCAGAATCTGGCTCTGTTTTTGTCCCTGTGCGCGGATGATGTTGGCCTGTTTGTCACCCTCGGCTTTTTCGACCGCGCTGCGGCGCTGGCCTTGGGCTTCGAGAATCATCGCCCGCCGGCGGCGTTCGGCCGACGTCTGGTCTTCCATCGCGCGTTTGACCTCCGAGGAAGGGCTGACTTCCCGAACCTCGACGGCCTCGACGCGGATTCCCCACTCGTCTGTGGGCTCGTCCAACTCTCGGCGAATGCGGGCGTTGATCTCGTCGCGGCGCGAAAGCGTATCGTCGAGTTCGAGATCGCCGATAACGGCCCGGAGCGTGGTTTGGGCCAGATTCGAGATTGCTGTCTCGTAGTTGTCGACCTCTAAGAACGCCTTTTTCGCATCCATAATCCGGTAGTAGACGATCGCATCGGCCCGGACCGGCGAGTTGTCACGGGTGATCGCCTCTTGGCGCGGAACATCGATTGTCCGGGTTCGCATATCGAACGTGTAGGTTCGTGAGACGAACGGCGGGACGAGCCGAAGCCCCGGCTCAAGCAGCTCGCGGTACTCACCGAACACCGTCAGCGCGCGTTTCTCGTAGGCTTCGACGATCTCGACCGCGCTGACGACGGTGACGCCGGCGACAATAATTGCCAACAACCCGACGGCAAACGCCGGATCCAGACCGGCAAACAGAAGAACACCAACGATACCGGCTGCAAAGACGGCGAGCGTCGTCCAGACGCCGTCGGGAATCCGGTCGCTGGGTCCACCGCTCACATCAAAACCCGTGCTCATAGCCAACATAGGGTCTGGCCACACTTACGATTATCCCTCTGTACCGTTCGGAGAGCCCGTCGACGGATCCGCGTGTTTTTGCCCACGCCGTGCCGACCGACGGTGTGTTCAGTCTCAACGTCCCTGTTCCGGGCTCGGTCGCTCGTCTGGCCTCCGAGTTGTACCCACAGCTCGTCGACTTCGAGAGTCAACGCGAGCAGTGTACGCTGGTCGTCAAACGGTTCGACGAGGCAATGTTCGAAGCCGACTCTCCAGAGTATCTCCTTTCAACTCTTCGCAAACAGCTCCCGTCGAAGTTGGCTGGTACCCCTGCCTTCGAGGCTCGGGTCGACTCGATCGACTACTTCGCCGAACCAACCCGCGGTGCGGGACCGGTCGTCTATCTGACTGTCGAAAGCCCCGGCCTGCAATCGCTTCACAACCAGTTAGTCGACGCCTACGGTTCCATCTCGGGACTGGAAGGCGACGACTACGTCCCACACATCACGCTCGCCCGCGGCGGGTCGACTGCCGATGCCGAGCGGCTGGCCGGACAGTCGATTGAGCCGCGCTCGTGGACTGTCTCGGAACTCGTGTTGTGGGACTCACGGTATCGTGAGGCCGTTACGCGCTACTCGCTGCCGGCCTGAGTGCTCACCGCTCGTGGAGGCGCATTGCGACCGGCTCGTCGGGGTGCATCGTCAAAGAGCCGCGAAGGCCCAACTCCCCGTCGCCGAGATACTCCATGCGATATTTTTGGCCGACAGTTGCGAGAATGAGCGTCGCCTCTAGCATGGATAGCTGTTTGCCGATGCAGTGTCGTGGACCGCCGCCGAACGGGAAAAACGCAAACCGTGGCCGCTCGGTGTGGCGTTCGTCAAGCCAGCGGTCCGGATCGAACACTTCGGGATCGTCATACCAACGGTCCGAGCGGTGGACGACCCACTGTGGGAGCATGAGCCCTGCACCGGCAGGCAGTCGATAGCCACCGATCTCGACGTCAACCGCCGTCTCCCGAAACATGGTGTACACCGGCGGATACAGCCGCATCGCCTCGTTGATCACCGCGTTCGTATATTCGAGGTGTCGACTGTCAGCGGCTGTCGGTCTCTCGCCGTCGAGTGTCTCATTGAGCTCTGTGTGGAACCGCCGTTCGGCTCCCTGATGCTCCGAGAGGAGATACCATGTGTAGGTAAGCGTGAGCGCAGTGGTGTCGTGGCCCGCCAACAGCATCGTCATCATCTCGTCGCGGATATCCGCCGCAGTCGCCTCGCCGTGATGCTGGGCCCGGAGGAGAATCGAAAGCAGATCCATCGGTTCGGTGCCTTCGGTACCACTTTCGGTACCACGGCGTTCGTCGACGATTTCCTCGATTATGCCTTCGAGTGCGTCGACGGCCGCAGCGAACGCCCGGTTCTTCTGTGTCGGTGCCCAACTCGGCACGAACCGACCGAACGGGTCCGGCTCGAAACGAGCGCCGAGCGGTTCGAGGTGTGTCTGGATCGCTTCGGTTTGCTCGCTGTCGAGTTCGGTACCGAACATCGCCGCCACGATGATCCGGACGGTGAGTCGCGCCATCTCGACGTTGATATCGATCCGGTCGCCGGCAGACCACTCGGTCAACAGTGCCTCGGTGTAGTCGGTCATCATCTCGCCGAGTTGGGTGATTCGCCCGCTGCGAAAGGCGGGTGCGGCGCGCTGTCGTTGTTGTTTCCAGACGTCTCCTTCGCTCACCAACAATCCCTCACCGAGCAGCTGATCGATTGCATCGTCGCCAAAATCCAGCTTCGGGAACGCTGCTGGCTCCGAGACGAGTACGCGCTCGATATCTCGTGGGTTGGTCAGCATGTACACCGGCTGGGGACCGAGGTCGAACTGCACGATATCGCCGTAGGCGTCCGCACACACGTCCATAAACGCGAACGGATCGTCGGCGTACTGCGGTGCATTTCCGAACAACGGCACCCCGTTCGGTCCCGGTGGGCGAGGACGCATTGGCGTTTGTAGGCGTCTCAACCGATTAAGCGTTCGGTCGACCCTATATCTCGTCGTCCGGGTCGTGTTCGGCCGCCATTTTCGTCGCTTCAGTTGCGAACCGCTCGCGGTCCGACTCGTCGACCGTGCTGAGATCGCTCTCGTCGACCTCGATAGCCGCCGTCTGAGGGCCGCGTCGCTGCAGTAGCGTCATCGAGAGCTCCTTGCGGAGTTGGTACTCACCGTCGACGGTCGCGTACACAAACGAGATCAGATTTCGGTCGTCGTAGCTTCGTTCGACAAGCCACAGCCGTGTCATACACCCGATTCAGTGTCCATTCGGTTGTGCATGTCGGTTGTCGGTGCGGCTGTTACTCGGTGATACAGGTGGTGGTGTCACTACAGGCCACGGGTCGGGTGCCTCTGAACTGCCCGGTTGTGGCCTGTGTGGACAGCCCCACAGTGTTTCTCCCCCCAGAGACTCGCTGTTGTGTCTCACCACCGGTCGGTGTTCGACCAGTCGGTACACAACCCACAGCCTCCGTTTCGGTTCGAGCACGTCTTTATTCTGTCTATCAAAATATCCTGCCTGATAATACAATCCGAAACCCGACAGGGGCAAGCTACTTGCCTGTCTCAGCAGAATAGTTGCCTGTACGTTGTCCAATCATCGTCCCCTCCACCCCTGAATCATGTCGTCCAGAATTGCCCTCCAGTTGGTTCTGGTCGGACTGCTTGGCTGTCTGCTGGTTTGTAGCGGTGCTGCCAGTGGGCTCGCTGCGGACGAGCAGACACTCGTCGTCGAACAGCACGGTTCGGGCGTCGCACTCGAAGACGAGTCGACGACCTACCTCTGGCAGTACAGCAGCTACTCGGCGACGGTCACCTTTCGGACCCCGACTGAAGGGGTTCATACGGTGTGTCTCTCCCAGCACGATGACGACGAGACCGTCGAGCAAGCACTTGCCTGTCAGTGGATCGCCGTCGACGCCGACGAGCCAGCCACAGTCACTCTCTCGCAGTCGGAGTGGCCCGAAAACATCACTGGTGAAGAAACGCTCGCTATCGAGATCTATCCCGGCAGAGACACCACCGAGGACCCGATCGAAGACCACCATCAGGCCGTCCACATTATCGAAAAGGACGGCGATCTGGCAGGCAACGGCCTGTCGAACGAACGCGAGATCGAACTCGGAACGCACCCTGCGCTGGCCGACACTGATGGCGATGGGCTCACAGACGGCGTTGAGGTGATGTTGGGCACTGATCCGCGAGATCCGACAACACCGTACCGGATCGCCGTCGTCACTCTCGGCTTTCTGAGTGCAGGTGCCTTTGGCCTGCTGTTGGTCGCTGGTCGACTCATGATGCTGCTGCAGACGCTGGGGCTGGCGAGAGACCCCACGGCGACAGACGCCGAGGAAGCTGTCAGTCCTTCCCAGACGTTCGATCCCCCGATCCGTGACGAACAGCGCGTGATACAGCTGTTGTCGAGCCACGAGGGCCGACTCAAACAGTCCCAGATCGTCGAAGCAACCGACTGGTCGAAATCCAAGGTGAGCAGGCTACTGTCGTCGATGGAAGAACAAGAAGAGATCACTCGGATTCGACTGGGTCGAGAGAACCTCGTCTGTTTGCGCGGGCACGAACCCGCCGACATCACGCCGTCGTGGAAGGACAGCGACGGCTCGTAACGGTGAACTGTCCTGCGTCCGTTGGGTCGACTGAATGGACACCGAGACGCTTCGTGAGCGTGTGGCGACTGCCCCTCGCGAGCCGGGCGTCTATCAGTTTTACGCCGACGAGACGGTCTTGTATGTCGGCAAAGCCGTCGACATTCGCTCGCGAGTTCGCTCCTATGTCGATCCACGAAGCGACCGCATCCGACGGATGGTTCGGGCCGCCGACCACATCGAGTTTGCCGTCACTGACACCGAAACCCAGGCGCTCCTTTTGGAAGCCAATCTGATCAAACGACACCAGCCGCGGTACAACGTCCGGCTCAAAGACGACAAATCCTACCCGCTTGTCCAACTGACTGCTCACCCTATTCCTCGAATTGAGATCACCCGCGATCCCGATGCCGCCGCGACAGTTTTCGGTCCCTACACCAACAAGAGCCGCGTCGAGACTGCTGTTAAGGCGATCCGCGAAACCTATGGGCTGCGGGGCTGTTCGGACCACAAATACCAGGGTCGGGACCGACCCTGTCTCGACTACGAGATGGGGCTGTGTACTGCTCCCTGCACCGGCGAAATCGACCCCGAAAGCTATCGGGAGGACGTCGACTCCGCAGTCCGGTTTTTTGAGGGCGAAACCGGGATTCTTGCCGATCCGCTTCGCCGGGAGATGGAACTGGCAGCCCAAGCGCAGTCCTTCGAGCGCGCGGCGAATCTTCGGGACCGCCTTGAGACGGTCGAGAGTTTCCACGGTGGCGGCGAAGCCGCGGTGTCGGGTCAAAGCCACGAGCGCAGCGTCGACGTCCTTGGTGTCGCCGTCGAGGGAGAGAAAGCGACCGTCGCCCGGCTTCACAGCGAGAACGGCCAGCTGGTCGACCGCTCGCAGCACAGCCTCGATGCGCCAGAGGCGGATCATCCGGTGGCCGCACTACTGTCGGCGTTCATTCCACAATATTACGCCGAACGCGAGTTTCCCGATGCCCTACTGCTTTCGGAGCGACCGAGCGACACCGAAGTCACAGCGTGGCTCGAAACCGAGGGCGTCGCGGTTCGGGTTCCGGGTGCCGGCAGAGAGTCGACGCTGGTCGATCTCGCGCTGAAAAACGCCCGACAGGGGCCAACCGCCGGCGACCCACTTGGACGACTGGGCGAGGAGCTGTCGATCGGTCGGCCAACCCGAATCGAGGGCTTCGATGTGAGCCACTCCCACGGCAAAGCTGTCGTCGGCAGCAACGTCTGTTTCGTCGACGGGAGTGCGGAGACGAGCGATTACCGACGCAAGAAACTCACCGACCGAAACGACGATTATGCCAACATGTACGAACTCGTCGTCTGGCGCGCAACCCGGGCCGTGGAGGGACGAGACGACCGGCCGGATCCAGATTTACTGCTCGTCGACGGCGGCGAGGGCCAACTCGGGGCTGCACTCGACGCGCTTGAAGCCACCGGCTGGGACGTCCCAGCGATTGCCCTCGCAAAGGATCGCGAACTCGTGATCACGCCCGACCGCGTCTTTGACTGGCCGAACGACGCGGGCCACCTCCACATTTGCCAACGCGTCCGCGATGAGGCCCACCGGTTTGCCGTCCAGTACCACCAGACACTCCGCGACGAGGTTTCGACCGCCCTCGATGGGATTCCGGGTGTCGGCCCCCAGACTAGGCGTCGACTGCTCGGCCGTTTCGGGAGTGTCGAAAACGTCCGCAACGCCTCTAAAGCGGATCTGCTGGACGTCGACGGCGTTGGTGAAAAAACAGCGGAAACGATCAGCGAGCGACTCTAAAGGGAACAGCGAGAGTTCCACGGGTCACCTGACCCGTGGTTGTTTACTCAGCGATGCGGTCGTACTGGTCGGCCAACTTCTCGCCGGCTTCGTCCAAGAGGTCGACTTCGTAGTCGTCAAGTTCCCACTCGACAATCTCCTCGACCCCATCGGAGCCGAGTTTCGCCGGCACACCGACGCCGACGCCTTCGTGACCGAACTCGCCGTTGAGGACGACTGAGCAGGGCAACACCTCGCCCGTATCGTTGAGAATCGCCTCGACCGTGTGGGCAACCCCGGTGGCTGGGCCCCACTCGGTCGCACCTTTGCGTTCGATCACATCCATTGCCGAGGCTTGGAGAGCGCCGAGAATCTCGTCTTTTTCATCGTCATTGAACGCGGGGTCACGCCCGTCGACTCGGACCTTTGAGAACACTGGCACTTGGGCGTCGCCGTGTTCTCCTAAAATTGTGGCCTCGACGTTCTGGACAGGAGTTTCAAATCGCTGGCTCAGCACATAGCGAAAGCGCGCTGAATCAAGCCGACCGCCGAAGCCGATCACGTGCTCGCGCGGCCGGTCACCAGACTCGTACAGGTGGCGATTTAGGAGGTCGACGGGGTTCGAGGTCGTGACAGTGATGAACTCGTCAGTGTACTCACTGAGTGATGCACTGATGTCTTCCATAATCGGGGCGTTGTCCTCGGCCAGATCGAGGCGGGTCTGGCCCGGTGATCGCGGGATGCCAGCGGTGATAACGACCACATCGGAGCCAGCCGTTGCAGCATAGTCGCCCTGTCGAACAACCGTATTCGAATCGTAGGCGATCCCGTGATTGGCATCGGCGGCCTGGCCGACGGTGGTATCTTCCATGTCGGGAATGTCGACGAACACCAACTCGTCGACGATATCGCGCAGTGCGAGATTGTAGCCGGTGGCTGCACCGACGGTGCCTGCCGCGCCGACAATGCTGAC
>PWFE01000006.1 GCA_003554115.1 Haloferacaceae archaeon
GAGTTATCGACCGAGCTGTGCTGTTCCGAGACAAACAGCACGGCGGACGCAACGCTCTTTCGGCTCGATGGCGGAGTCGACGCTATGACCACGACACGCGAGTTCAACGGGATCGAACTGCATCGCATCCGCGAACACGTCTGGGAGATTCCCCAAGAGGGCGAGATGGGCGTCCCCGCCCGCGTGCTCGCCAGAGAGCAACTCCTTGAACAGATCGGCGAGGACAAAACCCTCCAACAACTCAAAAACGCGACCCAACTGCCCGGCATGCAAAAGTACGCCCTCTGTATGCCTGACGGCCACCAAGGCTACGGCTTTCCGGTAGGTGGCGTCGGCGCGATTGACGCCGAGGAGGGCTGTATCTCACCTGGTGCGGTCGGCTTCGACATCAACTGCGGTGTCCGGATGATCCGGACGAACCTCACCTACGACGATCTGAAAGGAAACGAGCGCGAACTCGTCAACTCGCTTTTCGAGAACGTTCCCTCCGGACTTGGCGGCGGCGGCGTTGTCGAGAGCGATCTGGAGACGGTCGAGGAAATCCTCGAACGCGGGCTTGACTGGGCCGTCGAGGAGGGGTATGCCACCCGCGAGGATATGCTCCACTGCGAGGACGAGGGTCGACGGCCCGACGCAGTCGCCGACTACGTCTCCGAGAAGGCCAAAAACCGCGGTAAAAACCAGATCGGCAGTCTCGGCTCGGGCAACCACTTTCTGGAAGTCCAGCGCGTGACCGACATTTATCAAGAGGATGTGGCCGAAGCCTTCGGACTCGAAGCAGACCAGATCGTCGTGATGATCCACTGCGGGAGCCGCGGGCTTGGCCACCAGATCTGTTCGGACTACGTTCGGAAGATCGAACAAAAACATGGAGACATGCTCGACCGACTGCCGGATAAGGATCTGATCGCCGCGCCAGCCAAAAGCAAGCTTGCGGCCGAATACTACGGTGCGATGGGCGCGGCGATCAACTTCGCGTGGGTTAATCGCCAGCTGATCACCTACCGGACCCGCCAGGTCTTCGAGCGT
Source organism: Haloferacaceae archaeon (assembly GCA_003554115.1). The sequence goes on from PWFE01000006.1 coordinate 1,030, forward strand.
GTGTTTGACCAAAGTTGGCAGGACATGGAGATGGAACTGCTGTACGACGTCGCCCACAACATCGCGAAAAAGGAACCGCATGAGGTCGACGGCGAAACCAAGGAGCTGTACGTTCACCGCAAAGGTGCAACGCGAGCGTTCCCCGCCGGTCGACAGGAGGTCCCACGGGCCTACCGCGATGTGGGCCAACCCGTTCTGATTCCAGGCAGCATGGGTGCGGGCAGCTACGTGCTCCGCGGTGGCGAACAGTCAATGGCCGAAACGTTCGGCTCGACCGCCCACGGCGCGGGCCGAACGATGAGCCGCACGCAGGCCAAACAAGACTACTGGGGCGAGACCGTCCAGGACGAACTCGAAGATCAAAACCAGATCTACGTCAAAGCCCAGAGCGGTGCGACGATTGCCGAGGAGGCCCCCGGCGTCTACAAAGACGTCGACGAGGTGGTCGGCGTCTCCGAAGCACTCGGCATTGGCGATGCGGTCGCCCGGACGTTCCCGGTCTGCAATATTAAGGGCTGACTACTGGGCGGTAGAGACTCCCTACCACCTGAAAAGAGAATATACAATTACCAGAAGCCGCCGGGGCCGGATGGCCCGCGTGGCCCGTGGGGCGTCGACGGCTGGCTGTCGTCGGCGATCTCGACCTGTTCGGTCGGTTTTCGCGGGTCGATCTCCCGGCCGTGTTCAAATTTGACGAAGCTCAAATAAAACGGCTCACCGCAGCCCGCCTCGTTGTCTTTTAACAGTCCGTGCTCGCCACAGGTGAACGCAACGCCGTCGACGCCATCCTCGTCTTCAAAAGAGTCGTCGGGTGAGACGTAGCTCCAGCCTTCGAACGGAAACGGGGGGACGGCCTTGTCGGCGAGATAACCATCACGTTCGAGTTCGACGAGTGCCTCACAGTGTGGACAGTAGTAGGTGACCGGAAATCCCATACAGTCGGTTAGGGCTCGGCAGTATTGAGGGCTTTGTGCGGGCGAGTGCCGCCGGTTACTCCGATTGTTTCAGTGTGTCCCAGCCGTCACCCGAAAACCACTCCCAATCGCTGGGACTCCACCCACCATCGCGTGGTTCGGATTTACCCCTAATCTCTTCTCCGTACGGTCCTTCCCGAAGGATTTTATCCACCTCTGCGGCCGCACGCGACGGTGATCGTTTCTCGCCGAACGGGTCGATGATCTTGCCATCTTCGACCACAGAGGCGAACTGAAAACCACTGCTTTTCAAATACCGAAACCGAACGCCAGTTCCATCAGCTAACTCGTCGACACTTTTTCGCATACCGTTCGCAGATCCCATTCAAGATACATTATTGTATCCCTGACTGTATCCGCTACTGCCACGGTGTCTCAGATCCTAATCGAAACCACGAGTAGCCTACTCGATCCGTCTGAGCGCCCAGGCAGCCCGCGAGCGAACCGACTCCTCGGGGTCTTCGCGTCGACGCTTTGTCAGCGGCGCTTTGGCCTCGCTGGCCTCACAGTGGCCCAATACCCAACAGGCGTGGACTCGGCTTCGGGTCCAACTATCGTCAAGTAGCTCGATCAGTGTTGGAACGTGGGGGTCGACGCGCTCGGGATACGCCTCGGCGATTCTGGCGAGTGTGCCGGCTGTGTTTGATCGAACTGTGGGATCTGAGTCATCCAAGAGTGGTGCGATCTCTTCGGTGTACGGGGCAACATCCATCGGGAACTCTTGGGCGATATCGCCGAGAATCCCCACTGAGTTCCCCCGGAGTTCAGGGTCGTAGGCGGTCAACTCATCAAGGAGCGTCGGGACGACCGGGGTTGCGGCGTCGGGATATGCCGACGTGACGTGGCCCAACGCGGCCGTACAGCTGATTCGATACGGATCGTCATCGGCATCAAGCAGCGAGCACAGCTGCGGAACGAGCGGGCGGACCTCCTCGGGGAACGCTTCGGCAATCACACTCAGTACCGAGAGTGCCTGTCGACGCGCGCGAGTGGGTGTCGGCGATAGCAGCGAGGCAATCGCGGGTGTCGCATCGAGTGCGGCCGACGGCTTGTGATCAGCAACCGCCAACAGAAACTGGGTGGCTGCCGCGTTCAGAAGCGAGTTTCGATGAGTGAGTTCATCGATAACGGGTGGTGTCACCTCGACGACGGCTTCAGGATACCGCTCGGCGACAGTCGCTAAACTCCGGACGGCGTACAGCCGGATCGGCCGATCATCGTCCAGTCTGTCGACCAACTGGTCGACGCCCGTCAGTCCGGCTGCTGGGTTGTCGTCGATCACCGACTCGATGGCCCGAATTGCATTGTACCGGATGTTGGCCTCAGCGTGCTCGATCAGCGGCCACAGCGAGTCGACCGAAAGCAGTCCCGGTGCTGCGAAAGCGAGTTGCCGATAGCGGTCGACGCGGTCGGCTGTCGAGCCCGCATCAAGCGGCGGCAACGAAGCATGGGTCACCACTTCGATTGTCTCGATGTCAGCCACTGAGAGTCGGATCGTCCTCGGCTCGGCCTCGACAGTTGTGAGTTCGTACGTTGGCGGTGCGGTCAGTCCGACAGCCGCAGGCGGCAGGCGGGTGGGGCCTGCGACGGGCTGATCAACATCGACAGTTGTCCCTTCGTCCCCATGGACCCGGAACGCGGTCGACGTATCGAACTGCTCGAAAAACGCTGCCAGGTCGGCCCCGGAGTCGGGTTTGGTGCGAATCTGGATCGGCTCACCAGCGGGCCCGCGGGCGAACCACTCAATTGGGTTGCCCGTCTCGTCGGTGTGTCGGCGGAGACATTCTTCGACATCCGCACAGGCGACGGCCTCGCGCATCGTCAGATGGTCATCGAACGGATCGGTGGTCTCTCCAGGTGTGATGGTGTACTCTCGCCAACATTTGTGGCCGTCGATAAACACAGGGTTCGGATCGAACACCTCGGCCGCAGGCGTGCCGTCGACGGTTTCGGCCCGCTGGTCGCAGCGACGACACACTGGGTTTGGCACGCCGGCTGCAGCCGTAGCGTCGACGGCGTCGCCACAGATACAACAGGGCGGCCGTCGGGGAGTCGGCGGCGAAGACATCGCAGTTGTCCACCGCAAGCACCACCCGATAAAAAAGCTTCCGCGGCAGCTATCCGATCTGATACTGACTGCTCGTCACCGAAGCCCGGAACACATTTGAGCCGAGCCAAACAGGGTTCTGTATGATTGATGAAACTGTCGAGGAGATCCAAGGTATGCAGAGCCACAGCTCCTCGCTGATCGCTATTAAGGCGACAGAAGCACTCGCGGAGCTACTCAACCGCGAGTACGCCTCCGTCGAGGAGTTCGAACAAGACCTCCAGCGAAACGCGGGCGCGCTGCGACGGGCCAATCCCTCGCATGCCTCACTGCACAACGCTGTCCGGGCGGTCGAACGCGGCGTCCTAGATGTCGCCGACACCGTCGAGGAGGCAAAAACCTACACCCGCGAGATGATCGACCGCGTTGTCGAAGACATTGAAACCGGCAAACGCCGGGCGGCAGCCAACGCCGCCGAAACGTTCAGCGATGGCGAGACCTTCCTGACCCACGATTTCTCGACGACCGCCCTCGCCGCCGTCGAGGCGGCCGCACTCGATGGCAACTATCTGACTGCCTACGTGATGGAAGCCCGTCCGCGATACATCGGTCGGGGAACCGCCCGGATGCTCGCAGCCATTGACCGTGTCGAGCCACATCTAATGGTCGACAGCGCACTCGGCCACTACCTCTCGGAGTGCGACCGCGTCGTCATCGGGATGGACTGTATCGTCGACGATACCCTGTACAATCGGATCGGCACGCTCCCGCTGGCTGCGACCGCCCAAGAACTCGGCGTGCCGGTCGTCGTCGTTGGCTCAGGCGCAAAAGTGATCGAAGAAGGCTTCGCCTTTGAGAATCAGCACCGCTCGCCCTCCGAAGTGATGCTCGAACCCGTCGACGGCATCCAGATTGAAAACCCAGCCTATGATGCGACACCCGTCGAGTACATCGACCAGCTCATTACTGAGACTGGTATCCACGAGTTCTAATCTGCTATCGGCTTCCTATTCCCAGGGCCACGTGAATTTGCGGCCTCGAATCGCTCTGACCGTCAGAAAGCCAGCCAGTCCCATCGCCATGAACATGAACAGCGCGAATGCGTCGACGAGGTATCCTGTCGCTTGCAGAACAGTTCCGATAATGAGGATGATCCCTGCGGTGACTAAAATCTCGAATCCGGATGCCTCGACCATAGCTACCAAGTTCCAGCAGGCATGAAAAACCGTTTCGGTTTTTGCGATCTGCTGTCGTAGGCTGGTTGTGGCGGCCAGCGGACTATTTTTTACGAACAACTGATACAGTTCGGTTAGTTCCGCACGTTTTTGACGGCGAATCGGAAACTACCCGCTACAATGAGCGCATACGAAACTTCGACCGACCGTGGCTTTCTGCTATCGGGTCGTGACTGGAAAGTCGTCGGCACGGCGGCGGTCCTGATGACGCTGAACGTCCTGGTGATTGCGGCGTTCGCCACCACACCGCTCGCGGTCGTCAACAGCTACCTGTTCGCGTTCCCCATCGTCGGCGTGTTGGTCTACGGAGCGGCGATCTACGTCGGCGAGCAGGTCGCTGAAAAGGGCGTCGACGCCGGCGATGTGGCGATGGCGCTGGCTGGTGTGGTCATCCTCCAACTCGCCTTTGGACTGTTTGGGGCCGGCATTCTTTCGTTCGTCTCGCCGCAAGCCATGCTCCCGATTCTCGGCATTACCGCCCTCATCACTGCGCTGATGACACTCGCTATTGGGACCTACGTCTATGCGCGGTCGATCACCTTCGAGCATTACAGCACGTGGTCGACGTACGCCTTCATCGGTGGCGTCGTGGCGATTCTCATCGGAACATTCGTCACGCCCGTGTTGCTGGTTGGTTTCGTGTTGATCTTCACCGGCTTCATCTTTCGGCTGGGTTGGGAGATCTGGCGCATCCGTGACGGCCGAGTCCAAGCGGTTTCGTTGCAGGCTATTGGACTCTACGTCGCCGTCGCTGGTGTGTTTGTTCACGTCCTTCAGATCGTAATTCGGATGGTTGCGGATCGGTAGTCGGGTTCTGTCTCTTCGATCTAAGCCAGTAACATTGGTGTTAGCAGAACGTAAAGTACCCTGAGAGCCTACCCGAGAGTATGTCAGACGCTACACCCACTCCGGGTATCCACCACGTAACAGCCATCGCGGGCGACCCACAGCAGAACCTCGACTTTTGGGTCGAGACGCTCGGGCTCCGACTCGTCAAGCGGTCGATCAACCAAGACGATCCCTCGACCTACCACTTCTTTTTCGCCGACAGGGAGGGTACCCCCGGCACCAGCATGACCTTCTTCCCGTGGGAGAACATGCACCGCGGGAAAGTCGGGACAGGACAGGTCTCTCGGACCGCCTTCCGCGTTCCGGAGGGCAGCCTTGCGTTCTGGGAGGATCGGTTCGATGAGTATGGCGTCGACTACGACGAGCGCGTCGACCGCTTTAGCGAAACCGTCCTCCCATTCTCCGATCCTGACGGCCTGCCGGTTGAACTCGTCGCCTGTGAGATTCCCGACGACGATCCCACCGTCCCATGGACCGAGTTCGTCGACGAAGACGTTGCCATCCGGGGGTTTCATTCAGTCACCCTCTGGTTGGGCGATCCCTACCAAACGAAAGAGCTACTCCGAACAATGGGCCTCGAAGAAATCGGCACCGAACAGTCGCCGGGCGATACACCGGGCGACGAGCGCACCCGATTTGCAGCCAGCGGCCCAGTCGGTAAATACGTCGACGTTCTGCCCACAATCGACGGCGGCCGCGGCGGCCACGGAACGGTTCATCACGTCGCGTTCCAGACACCGACCGACGAGGATCAAGCATCAATGCGCAAAGCCGTCCGCTCGCACGGTGTTAGTCCAACGGCACAGATTAACCGCCACTGGTTCCGGTCGGTGTACTTTCGGGAGCCCAACGGCGTGCTGTTCGAGTTAGCGACCAGCGGGCCGGGCTACACAAGCGACGAACCGCTTGACGAACTCGGCGAACGACTCGTCTTGCCCGGCCAGTTCGGGGCCAACCGCGAGCGAATCGAGGCCGGCCTGACCGACGTAACGATTCCGCGTGGCAGCGACTGATTAGGCACGCTCGACTGGGGCACCCGTAACGTTGCTCCGGACGCTTTCGAGACCCTGTTTTGCCTTCTGTTTCGACGAGTAACCCTGCCCACCGTCAGCGATGATGTTACCGTTGTCGTGGACGAGTCGCCACCGCCATTTGTCGGCGTTGTCGCTAAACAGCTCGAACGTTGCCTTGCTTCCGCCCTCCGAAAGCGGTTCCTCGTCTTTTGAGGTGTCGACGATGTACGCACCCGGCGCGTTGTTCCGGACGCTTTCGAGGCCCTGTTCGGCCTTCTGTTTCGAGGCATACCCCTCGCTGCTGTCGGCGATGATGTTTCCGTTGCGGTGGACGAGCCGCCAGCGATACTGCTCGGCCGAATCCTCGTACAACTCGAATCGGGCCTTGCTTGCGACCACGTCAGTTTCAACATCGGCTACGTCGCCGTCCCACTCCAACTCGATTTCAAGGCTGAGTTTCTGTCCGTCGTCTTCGAGTTCGACCTCGAGTTCGGGTTCGGCTGCTGGTCTGACGGTCACCGACTGTTTGTCGTCGACCGGCACTGGCTCGCCTCGCCCCAGTGCGCGAGCAATCCGGCGCAGATACGTCGCAATGGCCCGTCGACTCCGTTTCGTCTCTGATTCATATACTGTCTCGTCGGACATACAATCTGTCTATCTCACTAATTATACAAAGGACTAGCCCCGGAGTCGACCGGTCGTAATCGACACCGCCTGCGGAACGACCGCTGACCTATCAATCCGGGCAAACGCTTTGAGGGCCCTCGTCCAACAAACAGTAATGCGTGTGCTCGTTGTCGGTGCGACCGGGTTTGTCGGGCGGCGGCTGGTGAGTCGACTCACGGAGGCGGGCCACGAGGTCGTCGCCTTCTCGCGGAGTGCGAAAAGCGAGTCGTTTCCCGAGAGTGTCGAGCCGTTTGAGGGCGATCTGGGTGATCCCGACTCGGTTGCGGGCCTGTGTGAAGGCGTCGACGTTGCCTACTATTTGATCCACTCGCTGACTGCCGAGAACTTCGCAGCGCGTGACCGCGAGTACGCCCGCCGCTTTCGCCGCCGGGCCGATGAGGCGGGCGTCGACCGCGTCGTCTACTTGAGTGGGATCAGCGGCACCGGCGTCGGTCTCTCACCACATCTCGAATCCCGCCGCGAGGTCGAAGTGATTCTCGCCGGCGGCGAGTTCGATCTGACCGTTCTTCGAGCCGCGGTGATCATCGGCGCGGGAAGCGCGAGTTTCCAGATCCTCCACGATCTGACCGACCGACTGCCGATTATGCTGGTCCCCGAGTGGGTTCGGACTCCCTGTCAGCCAATTGGGATTCGGGACGCGATTAGTTACCTCGTTGGCGTACTGGATGTCGACGCGACACGCGGCGAGACGTACGACATCGGTGGGCCCTCCGTCTGGAACTACGAATCGCTGTTGCAGTTGACCGCCGAACAGAAGCAAAAACGGATCAGAATCGTTGCCGTACCGGTGATGACACCGAAACTCTCGTCGTACTGGCTGCGGCTGACGACCGAGGTGCAGTTCGATATCGCCCGCGCGCTGGCCGAAAGCATGCGGAACTCGGTTGTCGTCGACGAGACGATGAATCTACAGACCGTCGTCCCCATCGAACAGACACCGATCGAGACGGCCGTGGGCGATGCGCTGGCAGAGTTGTCGCTCGTTTAATACTCGGCTCTGATCGCTTCGATGTACGCCCGTGCGTCGGGATCGATTCGGTAGGTGCCGTGGATGTCAGCCGGGGCCTCGCCGTGGACGACGCGGCCAAACGGGTCGGCAATTTTGGGATACAGTGACTCGAAACCACGGGCGAGAGGTCGAGCGACGCCACGGGCGTCCATCGCTCGCCGGACGGCCGTCTCGCCGGCGTGGACGGCATCACCCTCAATGAGGAGAAAGACGAACGGTCGACCGCCGAACTGTGCTTCGAGGAACTGCTGGATCGGCTCGGATTCCCACGGGACGGCGATTAGCTCGTCCATTCCGTAGGTCAACGCGCTGACGGCACGTCGGAAGATAGCTTTGCGGCCATCGTAGACGAGCACCGGCTGTGGACTACTCACAGCACAGATCTGTTGGCAACGAATGTGATTCTTTCGAGACGCCCTACCACGGCTTGGGCTCGCGGTCGCGCCAGAATCCGCCGCTTGGAGCCTCGGGTTTGAACCGAGCCAGCCAGATCGGTGTTTCGGCTCCTTTCTGCGGTGTTCGGGGCGCACTCCCGTCGGTCATATCCGTCTGAACGTAGCCCGGACACACCGAGTTCACAATCAACTCATCGTACTCGCCGTCGAGATACCGAGTTAGTCCGTTGAGCCCTGTTTTCGAAATTCGGTAGGCCGGCATTCCGCCCGACTGCGGTTCGGTAATCGCGCCGAGCCCAGAAGACATGTTAACAACGCGGCCACCCGGTTCAGCACGGAGGAGATCGAGTGCCGCCTTGGTCAGGTGGATCGGTCCATGGAGGTTCGTCGACAGCGTTGAGTCGATGGTTTCGGGCGACATCTCCGCCAACGGCTCTCGAGAGTCCATGATTCCGGCGTTGTTTACCAGAATATCCAGCCGGCCGGTTTCCTCGCGGATTCGCTTGATGGCTGCCGTTCGCTGGTCGGCATCTGTCACGTCGAGTTCGATTCCGTGGCGGTCAGTGTCGGTAATATCGTCGACATCACGCGCGCCGGCGTAAACTGTCGCGCCGTGGTCGACGAGCCCGTCAGCAATCCGTTTGCCAATTCCACGTGTCGCACCACTCACCAGTGCGACCTGTCCATCCAGAGAGTCATACAGCGGAACGTCCATACAATAAGGTGGTTTGGCATCGACAGGAAAGCATCGATCTGGTCACGACTTGACTGGGCAACGGTCAATACCCAGCGCGCGATACAGCAGACAGCGACGGGTCGACCCCTCAATAATGAGCACTGCGGCGATGGTGACAGCACCGAGATCACTTATGAGCGGAACCGTGGTATACCCGAGCACCGATGCTGCGGTGACGAGCGCCAGCAGCACCCCGGCGGCGACTCTAAGCCGTGCGTCGAACGGGCCGACGTTCCGATCCATACGTCTGTATCGACCTCCGAGCCAAATAGTTCTCCTGTGTGCGTTTGTATTCGGCCAAGCAGGCCGAAGACGCCAACGCGGCAGTCGACCGGCTTTGGGTCAGTGGGAATGACGAGTTCGAAGCAGTCGACGTACCAGTCAACTGGATGCATTTTGTTTGCATGTGTTTTATTTTCTCCATACAACAATCCGGCCGAAACATTATGCCGGTATAGACACTCTTCCGATGTACAGTTGGATATTGGTCGGTCGGGATCGACGTGGACAACACACGTCC
>PWFE01000123.1 GCA_003554115.1 Haloferacaceae archaeon
ATGAGTGCGTCGACGTCTTTCGGGAAACAGCTGCCGCCCCAGCCGACGCCCGACCGAAGGAACCGTTCGCCGATTCGGTCGTCGAGTCCGACCGCGTCCAGTACTTCGTAGGCGTCGACGCCGAACTCTTTGCAAATGTTCCCGAGATCGTTTACAAGCGAGATTTTGCTGGCGAGAAACGCGTTGTTGGCGTACTTGATCATCATCGCCGTCTCGGGGTCGGTCTCTACGGTGGTGACATCACGTTCTGCTAACAACGGCTCGTACACCTGCGCCAGTGTCTCAGACGCCCACGATGACTGGGTGCCAAAGACGAGTTTATCAGGGTTCAGAAAGTCTGCCACAGCCGTTCCCTCCCGGAGGAACTCCGGATTGGTAGCGAGTTCGACCTCCCCATCACCGTCGAATCCCTGCTGCAGTGCGGTTCGGATCTCGTCGATACCGGGGGGTGTGATCGTCGACTTCACGACAACGAGATGTCGCTCGCCAGCCGCAAGCGTCGACAGAGCCTCACCAACCATCGCTGCGGCCGCCGAGACCGCCCCGAGATCAATGTGTCCGTCACTGTGCGAAGGAGTACCAGTCGCAAGGAACGTTATCTCGCTGTCGTCGACCGTCCCATACGAGGTCGTCGCCCGAAGTCGGTCGTCGATGTGTGCTGCAATCAGGTTGTCGAGACCGGGTTCGGAGATTGGGGGTTCTCCAGCGTTTATTGTAGCAACGGTGTCCTCGTCGATATCAATCGCTGTTACCTCGTGGCCGATATCCGCGAGGCACGCAGAAAGTGTCGTTCCGACATAGCCACTTCCGATGACAGTAGTGTTCACACCGGGAGACCAGTACAGAGACACAATAGTATGCTCTCCCTACTCGTGTTCTCGACGAAGTATCGGTGTCGAAACGTCGTATTCAACCACGCCGTGGTCGGACAAGCTGTCTCTCGGCGGTAGGTTTGTAGCCAATCGCGCCAACAGCTAGCTATGCCAACCGTCTACGTTACCGCCCCGAAAACTGCCGCCTCGGAGATCGCAACCACAGTGGTCGACGAACGTCTGGCGGCCTGTGTAAACCGGTTCGACTGTCAGTCGACCTACCGATGGGACGGCGATGTCCTCACCGATGATGAGACGATACTGCTTATAAAGACGACCGACGAGGGGTACGACCGCCTCGAAACACGAATCGAGGAGCTACACCCGTACGAGGTGCCGTGTATCGAGCGGTTCGATGAGACGGAGTTGCTGGACCGGTTCGGCGAGTGGATCGCAGCCGCAGTCAACTGAGCGTTAAGAGACGTTCGATCCTGGATATTTTCTCACAAATTTAAGTAGAGCTGTGAAAAAGCAATAACATGAATCCATCGGCCGCGGCCGACACCTGCCGATCAATTTTTGAGACCGTTTCTTCGACAGTCATCATCGACGACGACGTGCTCCAGACGCTGTTGACTGCGATTCTCGCAGACGGCCACGTGCTGCTCGAAGACGTGCCGGGAACCGGAAAAACGCTGACTGCCCAAAGCATCGCGACCGCGCTGAACCTCGATTTTAACCGTATCCAGTTCACACCTGATCTGTTGCCATCGGATATCACGGGCACCCACGTGTTCAATCAAGAGACCGGCGAGTTTCGATTTCGGGAGGGGCCGCTGTTCTCGAACGTTATTTTGGCCGACGAGATCAACCGCGCGCCGCCGAAAACACAGGCTGCACTGCTTGAAGCAATGGGCGAAGGCCAAGTTTCAGTCGGCGACGAAACCCGGTCGCTGCCCGATCCGTTTGTCGTGATTGCGACCCAGAACCCTGTCGAGCAAGAGGGAACATTCGAGTTGCCGGAGGCCCAGCGCGACCGCTTTATGATTAAAACCTCAATGGGCTATCCCGACCGCGAGGGCGAACTCGAACTGCTGGCTCGGCGAGGAGATCGCACTGCCAGCGAACCCGAAGCAACTCCTGTGACGGACCTCTCGACCGTCCGTGAACTGCTTTCGGTCCCGGAAGCCGTCCGCGTCGACCCCGTCGTCTCGGAGTACATCGTCGATATCGCCCGTAGGACCCGCGAGGACGACCGTGTGGCGGTGGGTATCTCGCCGCGCGGCGTCCAGCGACTGTACGAGGCAAGCCGTGCGCATGCAATTTTGAGCGGCCGAGAGTACGTCGTCCCCGACGATATCAAAGCCGTCGTCTCCGAGACGTTCGAACACCGGATTGTCCTCAGTACGGAGGCAGCCGTCCGCGAAATTCCGAAACGCGATATCGTCGAAGCGGCCGTCTCGGCGGTCGACGTCCCGGCGATGAGCGAACTCTAATTGGAGCCGGCGAGGAAAATGCCGAGCAGCGCGGCAACGCCGAGCGAACCCAGCAGCCCGACGGCGGCGATTTCGGCTGCTGGGGGTTGGATCTGCGGGACCGCCAGCCGGTAGAGCAGCCACGCGCCAATCGCGCCAGCCGAACAGTACAGCAGGCTGCCGGAGGCATGAACGGTCTCGGCACGAAGCGTCGGCGGTCGACCGGGAAGTTCCGTCCGGAGTGTGGCTCCAAACTCGCCGACATCCCACACACAGAGCGCGGCCGCCGCAACACCGACGCCAACCAGTGGGAGCCCAACGACGACGGCAGCCACTGCAACGCCAAACAGGCCGATGCTGGCGAGTGCAGTGCTCCCGGTGTTGGCTGGTAAGACGATCACCGTCGCCAGCAGTCCCAGCGCGAGGAGTGCCAAGACAGCCAGCCCCAGCAGGATGCCGACGACAACCGCGCCAGCGACGAACGACGGGACCGTCTGCAGGAACTCGATCAGATCCGGCGGCGTGCCGGCCGGAGCCGCCTCGATGAGTAGCTCTATGGCGGCGAAGCGACTGGCGAGCATCCCCAGCGGAATCGAGGCGATGATACCGCCAGCCAGCGGTGCGGCGAGTTTGACGATTGTCCAAGCCAACCCCCGGCGAAGCGCGACCAGCAGTCGGGCGACCAGGAGCACACCAATCGCCCCGAATATCACGACGTACAGTACCGACCGAATCGATTGGGAGGCAACGACGCCGAGCAGTATCTCGTCGACGGGAGCCGGAACAACTGTCGACAACTGCTCTGTTCTGAGCAGTTGGGTGTACTCTAAGAGCCACCCAGACTCCTCGTCAGGTGGGACGGTTGCGTCCAACAGGAGTCCAATGCCAGTCACGATCGCCACGACGAGACTGCCCCGAACCAGTGTCACGCGCCACTGTTGGACCCATTCGATCGCCGCGACGGCCGTCGACCGTCGGTCGGCAGGCAACAGTCGTTCGACGGGGAGCCGGACGACGACGCGACCGATCAAAAACAGTGCGGCCGCGAGCAGAAAGAAAAACGTCGACAGCGCGTGGACAGGGTCGACCGACAGCAGCGTCGAGACGACTGTCTGGCCGGTCGCAAACCCTGCCTCAGTTGCCAGCCCTCTGAGTTCGGCCCGTGGGGCTACCAGCACACCAACCAGCCCGGCGACGCCGACCATACCGACAGCCAGCACGAGCGTGCTGCGGGCAATCGCAAGCCGGGTGATCGACCGGATCGGAGCGAGAAACGCGCCAGTGCTCGCCAGCACCAACGAGACGATTCCCAAGCCAGCGAACAGCCCCGAGAATCCGGTCTGCAGCAGAATGTACACCGCAAAGCCCCCAACGGCAGCCGCCAGCACACCAGCGAACATGCTGATAGCGACGCCGAGACTGCTCAGGAGTGGGTTCGAACTGTTCGTCATCACGAGCGTCAGCGCGAGCGTTAGCCCGCTGGCGACCGCGAGCAGCGCGCCCGTCGACCCAACGAACGCCGTCCCGGCAATCGCCACAACACCCAGCGTGAGCAGGATGCTGAACCAGTCACCGAACCGGAGGCTGTAGAATCGCACTCGGAGCGTGGTTATCATCGACGAGACGAGCGAACCGAACCCTGTCCGAAGTCGGTCGACGGTGCTTTCGGGGTCGTTTGACTGCTGAGAAGGGTACTCGATGCTCATGTGGTCCACCGCCGTTGGAGTCGCTGGAGTTCGGCCAGTAGTGGCTCTCTGAGGTTCCAGTCGGCGACCGCGGTGTTCCGACCGCGGAGATAGCTGATCCGCTGTCGGCGACAGAGCCGACCCACTCGGTTGCCCATCGATAGCTCTTTGATGCCTCTGCCGGTCGTCATATCCGGTGAGAGCACGCTCACCGCGTGACCGTGGCTCGAACACTGTTCGGCGTACTCAACGATCGCATCGTCGACTAACGGAGAACAGATCACGACCTGACCGTTCTTGGGTAGTCGGTGCAACAGTTCCATCCCACCGTCGGTCGCAACGGCGCGGTCGGCCTTGGCGGCGTCCTCCGTGGCGTCCTCGGTTGTGTCGTCGTCGCTACCACCTCCGGGTTCGTCGATCAGACTCTCGTCGACGGGTTCGGCGGCATCGAGCACATCCGATAGCCGACTCCGGGTGCGGTCGCCCACACCGGGGGCGACCCACTCGCCGCTGAGCGTTGCAACCCCGGTTTCGTTGCCGTCATCAAGCGAGGTGACAATCCCACGGGCGGCCGCATACAACGTGAGATCAAAGGAGTTCGGCCCGCCGCCGATCGCGTCGACGTGGCCCGCTGCTCGATCGTCGATAATAAAGACGACTGTGACCGCACGTTCAAGCCGGTATTCGACCGTCGAGAGTGTCCCCGAGCGGGCATACTGGTTCCAGTCGATCCGGTTCAGCGGGTCGCCGGGCCGATACTCTCTGGTCGAGAAAAACTCGACGCCGGGGCCGCCTTGGTTCGTTGGCGTCTCACCAATGAACTGGATCGTCTGCTGGCGCAGCGGGAGGCTGTCGATGAGCGTCTCACAGGTAAACTGCGTGGTGCCCTCCGCGGTAACAAAATCGGCGGATCCAAGCGTCGACGCGAGGTTACGCCGCCGAACCGTCAGATCGCCGAACACGAACTCCCCGCGCGGTGCAATGAGCTCGTAGCTGTGGGTTGTCTCACCACCCGGCGGAAGCGCGGTGCCAACCGAGCTACTGCCTGAAATCACGGTGAGACTCTCCGGAAGGTCTTCGGTGATGCGGAGATCCGGCAGCATTCGTCGACTCTCGTTTTCAATCCGAAGGGTGACTGTCACCGGTTCGCCGGGGTTTGGTCGGCTGTTGCTCAGCGAGCGTTCGATTCGGTAGGCGTCCGATGGCGTCGAGGACACTCTGGCGAGTCCCACAACCAGTAGTGCGACAAGGGCGACGACGAGCAGTCCGTCGGCACCGATAAGTACGCCGAGCAGCGTCAGCACCAGCGACCCGACAAGCGCGCCCTGCCATCGTGAGAGTGACTTCATACCGCCTCCTCGCCGAGCCCCGAGTCAGCAATCGTTTCGAGCGCGGCCAGCGTGTGATCAACGCTGTTGACGTACGGATCACGACCGAAGAGGAGATCCCAAGCCCACAGCCGAAGCGGGATTGAGGGCCCAGAGTTGGCGGCCAACAACCCTGCAGCCCGTCGGTCTGTCGTCCACTCGCCACCTTCGATAGCTGCTCGGGCGGTCTCGGTATCACAGCCTGTGGCCTGTTGGTAGGTGTCTACGGCGAGCGACCGTAGCTCGTCGACTGTCTGCGTTCTGGCTGTTTCGCGGTCGGTTCGGTCGGTCAGCCCGTAGTCGGTCGCTGTCTCGAACAGCGCATCAAAGCTCGCGCCGAGTTGGCCGCGTGTGGCACCGGCACCCACAAACAGCGACTGAGAGCTTTCGGTTCGCTCGGCGCTGGTTTCGACCGTTCGGCTGCTGGCGAGCAGTATGCCCCGCAGGATCATCGCACCGGTTGCGACGGCGATCATAGCAATAGCTCCTAACAGGAACACGAGGGGATCAATGTTGGTGACGACAGTGTCCAGTTCTGGAATCGCCGTGAGCACCCACTCCGGCCGCAGATACAACACCGCGATTCCGCCGAGAGCGATACTGGCGAGGACGATGGGTACCGCCTGTCGAATACGACTCATCGTGTCTCCCCTCCCTCGTCCGTCGACGCATCGGGTGTCGATGTGGTACTCTCAGCGCTGTCGGCTGTCTCCGCTGGCTCGCTTAACTCGTTGGCTGCCGAGACAGCCTGATCAGCACGCCCAGTGGGGTCTTTGGCTCCATACTCAACATCTCGGAAGATGCTCACCAACGTCGACACTGGCTGTTCCGGAAGCCCGCGGTCGACGGCGCGCTGTTTGATCTCGCCGGCCGTTCGTCGCCGGTACTGTCGGCTGCCGACGGCATCAACGACTGCCCGCCAAGCCGCACGGATCTGTTCGCGTTCGCTCGGTAGCTGGTCGACGTCACTGACATCAACGGTTGGCTGGCCGCGGTCGAAAAGCGAGCGAACTGCGGCGGCGAAATCGCGGCCAGACTGGACGACGCCCCCAACGAACAGCCGCGGGAGTGCAAGCACAGACGAGGCCGCACGGACCGCTCGGCTGGTCCGCTCGACGACCGCGGTGATGCCGAAGACGAATCGCGTGACTGCACCCATCACCAGCATCGGAATGGATAGTACGATGCTCAACAGCCCCCGACCGGTTCGGTATGCGAACCAGCCGACAGCCATGGCGATCAGCCCACCAACACCCAGCCCAATCGCCACCGGATCAAGGCGATCAAAAATCGATTCTGCGTCCTCACTGCCGGCGTCCGTCTCACTGCCGACAGCCTCGTCGTCGGTCGACTCGCCGTTCGCCGGATCGTCAACGTCGCTTTCGGCACCCGACAGGTCATCGTCATCTCGTTCATCCTCTCCGGTTTCTTCTTCGTGTTCTGCTGCAGTCTCATCATTGGCTTCGTCATCCCCGTCAGCCCCATCACCGTCTGCATCAGCCTCATCACCGTTTGCATCAGCCCCATCATTATCGCCAGCGTCGCTCTCATCGCTTGCTTCGCCATCCCCGTTAGCCCCATCAGTGTCTTCGCCATCCCCATCATCGCGGTCTGCGTCGACATCTTCTCGGTCAACTGCTTCGGTCCCATCACCATCATCCGAGTCGACAGCATCTCTCTGCTCGTCGTCCGCTTCGTCTTCGTCGGTGCCATCTTGGTCAGTATGCTCCAAGTCGTCTCGAACCTCTTCGGGGTCTTCTTGATCGGTTGGTTCACCAACGGCGCCCCCGACGCCGTCTCCGTCAAATAACATTGCAAGCAACCCCGCGAGACCCGTCATCGTTTCGGCAATGTCATCGTCATCAGCCAACTCGGCAAAATCATCGTGAATGAGCCCTTCGCCTGCCCCGCTGTCCTCAAGGGAGTCGACATCCTGAGGGCTGTCGGCTGCATCGAACTCTTCGGCGTCGGCATCAAGACCATCGATCTCAGGACCACTATCCGGGCCGGCTGCTTCCAGCGGCGTATGTCCCGACAACATCGGTACGGCCGCTGCCGCAAGCATAACCGCAACCACAAGCAACAGTGCTGTAACGCCACCCGACCGAACCCTACCAACCATTGATATGTAACTCTATTACTCAACGTTCTGCAGAGAATATATATCCACTGGAAAATGCAATGTAGCCGTCTAATTGCTACTCGTCTCGAACGGTTCCGCCGATGCCGAGTGCCGCGCCGATGATCACGAGGTTCTTGATGATGTACTGGCCCTCAACAGTCAGTCCGTAGGGGAACGACGTAAAGACGACCTCCGGCAGCAGCACGATGGGCAGGAACGTGCCGGGCAACTGCAGGAACAGTAGGAAAATTCCTACGCGGATCAACGGTCGGTACAGCAGACAGATGCCGATCACTACCTCCCAGACGCCCAAAATCGGGACGAACGTCGCAGGGTCGACGACGTAGACGGTTGCGGCGACGAGTTCACCCGCTGGGCTGATGCCGAACACTTTCAGCGCACCAAACCAGATGAACACCACTGCGATTGCAACCCGTAACACCGGAACGCTCCAGCGATCCATTTGGGCTGCAATCGTATCATCAACTTCGTCGAACTGTTCTCGGTACGTGGCCAGACTGGCGCGGAATGAGTCGTTTGACATAAGCTCTGTGTGCCGCAGTCTCCACTATCTCTTTGCGCTTCGACATAAAGGAAGTTCTGGTTCTGTCGACTTCAGCGGTTGGTGGACGGTGGCACTGTGCAGTTACTCGGACGTTCGAGAGGCAGTCGACTGTGAAGACGGGGCGGATTGCTCGGCGAGTTCGGCCATTCGAGCCGTTCGTTCGGCTTCAGTCATGCTTGCCCAGCGAGTAATGTCTTCGATGGTTCGGTTGCAGGCCGTACAGACTCCGTCTTCAAGCGTACAAACGTTGATACAGGGACTAGAACCCATCTACCCTAGATACCGTCTGAAAAGACTTTGCTACTGTGGTCGCGGCAGCATCGCACGTGGGTACAATTTAGACTGTCTGTGAGTAGCGCACTGGAGGAGCACAAACAGTCTTCGCGGTTGCGTCGTCCAGCAAGAGCACCATCTCTAAGCCGTACTCACCGTCGACAATTTCAAAGCCAAGTCGCTCGTAGACGGCAATCGCTGGTCGGTTTTTCTGTTCAACATGGAGCATCAACTCCGTACAACCGGCCGAGATGGCCGCGGCTGCGGCCTGTTTGCACAGTTCGGTTCCGATTCCACGGTTGTGATACGTCGGATGAACGAACACGGCCAGCTCCGGTTTCGGATCGTCGACCGGCGTGTAGACGACGTGGCCGACCAGTTGGTCACCTCCCTCGGCGATGATGTTGTACCCCTCCGCGAACAGCGTTTTGAGCCACGACCGACAGCGGTGGTCGACGGACGGTGGGATCCCCTGCGCACGATTTTCAGGCTCGAACGCGCGATACATCTCGACGAGTGGATCAATATCTTCCTCAGTGCCTTCGCGAAACGTCCAAGTACCGCCCTGGTTGTCGATAAACCGTGGACAGCGTGGCTGGCAGTACGGTGTGCCCTGACACCCGGTGTTGTTCCAGCCACCACAGCTCTCCTCGGTGGTGTTGCCCATACAATCGGTTTGTGCTGAACGAAGTTAGGTCTCTGGGACGGTCTCACTCGATGAGAATCGGGCAGTCAATCGAACTCACCAAGCGAGGACTGACCACGACGGCGGTTCTTGGTTGATTCAACAGTCTCTGCGGTCTCGGTTGGTTCAGCCGTCTCGCTGGCTTCGCTCTGTTCAACCCAGTCTGTGATCCGACCACCGTGGTCGACAGACTCGACGTCGTCGATACGACTTGCAGCCGAATCGCTCACCGGCATGCGGTCGTCAGTCGACTCGGCTGTCTCGAAGCCATCCAACCGTGCTTGGTCTTGGTCGTCGAAAACCAGATTCGAGACACGAACACCGAGCTTTCGGACGCGCTCGTCGGCGAACTCCGCTAAGAGGTCGAGTGCGACCGATTCGACCAACGCCGGGTCGTCGATCGGCCCTGAAAGCGACGAGGCACGCGTGTTGACCTCGAACGGCGGGGGGACGACTTTGATACCGATGGTACGGTACATCGCCCCACGGCTCTGAGCGCGGGCCGCAACGTCTGCGGCGAGTGCGCTGACTTTCTCGCGTTTGGCGTCAATTGCGTCTGTCGTCTCAGTAAACGCCGACTCACGCGAGAGACTCTTGGGTCGACCCCGTGGAGTCACCTCACGATTATCAGTGCCGCGGGCCCGGTCGTAGAGTTCGCGGCCGCGCTGGCCGAGTTGGTCGACCAACGGCCCTCGGTCGGCCGCAGCGAGATCGCCAGCGGTCTCGATTCCCTTTGCCCGGAGTTCGCGCGCGGTTACGGGGCCAACGCCGTGGAGTTCGTCGACCGGAAGGGGGTCGAGAAACGCCTCGACCTCGCTGGGTGGAACCACAGTGAGGCCATCAGGTTTGTCGAAGTCGCTGGCGATTTTGGCCGTCGACATGTTCGGGGCGACGCCCACGCTTGCGGGGACGCCCACCTCGCGGGCGATCTGCTGTTTGATATGCCGTCCGTACCCCTCGGCGATGGTGCGGTCGCCGCCGTCGACGGTCTTCCAACCCGTTCGGTCAGTTACATCCAAGTACGCCTCATCAATGCTCACCTCGCGGACTGTCTCGGCGTGTTCGTGGAGGACGGCCTTGACGTCTGCTGCGACTTCTTTATAAAAGTCGAGGTCGACCGGCCGGTAGTAGCCGACTACCCCATCGTAGTCATCACCTACCGTCTCGGCACGTGGGAGCACATCGAGTGCTTGGCTAATCGCTTGGGCACTCTCAACGCCGTGCTCGCGGGCCTCGTAGCTGGCAGTCGCCACTGCACCGTGGCTTTCGCCCGATTCGTAGCCCATTCCGACAATTAGTGGTTTACCCACCAGTTCAGGCTCGCGCAGTCGCTCACAGGAGGCATAAAAACAGTCCATGTCGACGTGGAGGATAATGCGATCCTCGCGGTCGGCTGTGGCTCCCGGCAACTGCGGGCCGTCCATACCC
>PWFE01000025.1 GCA_003554115.1 Haloferacaceae archaeon
CGAGGCCCAACTCCTGGCCCCGGTTGAAGTCCTCCTCACCGTGGCCCGGCGCGGAGTGGACCAAACCGGTGCGGTCGGCCTCGACGAAGTCGGCAGTGTAGACCTGGCCCGCGCCTTCGAAGCTCGGATAGGCGGGAGCCTCCTCGGCCAGTGGATGGTCGTACGCCCAGCCGACGAGTTCGTCGCCCGAGAGTTCGCCTTCGATCTCGAACTCGTCGTACCGGCCCTTTTTGAGTACGTCGTCGACACATTCGGCGGCGATGTACAGCACGTCCTCGTCGCCGTCTTTGGTGGCCCGGACCTTCTGGTAGGTTAGCTCCTCGCCAACGCCGACGAAGGTGTTTGCGGGAATCGTCCACGGCGTCGTCGTCCAGATGACGAGGCTTCCGTCGCGGTCCGAAAGGGGGAATTTGACGTAGATCGAGGGGTCTTCGACCTGATCGTACTCGACTTCGTTGTTCGCCAGCCCGGTTTCACAGCGTGGACACTGCGAGACCGAGCGTTTGCCCTGCTCGACAAGCCCGCGGTCGGCAACCTGTTTAAATGCGTACCAGGCGGCCTCCATATACTCGGGGCTGATCGTCTCGTAGGGATCGTCCCAGTCGAACCACGCACCGATGGACTGGAAATCCTCGTCCATCGCCTCGCGGTTCTCGACGGCGAACTGCTTGCACTCTTCGATAAACGCCTCCATCCCATACTCCTCGATATCCTGCTTGTTCTCGAAGCCGAGTTCCTCCTCGACTTTGACCTCGATCGGCAGGCCGTGCATGTCGTAGCCCGGTCGGTCGGTGACCTGGTGGCCGGCCATTCGTTTCTGGCGGATGACGGCGTCTTTGAGCGTCTTGTTCCAGGCCGTCCCAAGATGCATCTGCCCGGAGGTGTAGGGTGGGCCGTCGACGAAAAAGAACGTCGGATCCTCGGCGTGGGCTTTTTTTGTCGCCTCGTATGCGTTGTGTTCGTCCCAGTAGGCTTCGACCGCCGCCTCGACATCGGCGGGCGAGTACTGGTCGGTGACGTCGTCCATACTCCAACGGAGTTTATCGGTCTATATCAAAACGGTGGTCCTGCGGCGACGGCTGATGGCTCGCTCAGCAAACCGAACGCAAAACAGAGTCGTTATTCGTCGATCGCGTCTTCCCACTCGTTGTCTTCGTCGTCATCCTCGGGAGCGGGGTTCTCTTCGGCAGTCTCTTCGACCCACTCATCGTAGCTGTCTTGATCGACGACCTCAATCGTGAAGTACATATTCGAGTGAGCAACGCCACAGTACTCCGAACAGTACCCTTGGTAGCTACCGGTTTCGCTCACGTTGGTTTTGATGAACGTCGTCTGGTCTGGGATGGCGTCCATCTTCAGGCCGAGTTCAGGCACGTGGAAGCCATGTATCACATCTCTCGCATCGATCTGGAAGTAGAGATCCTGGTTTTCAGGAACCACCACCGTTGGGCCCTCGCCGGCAGCGTCGAGTTCGATCTCCTCTTCAGGGTAGGTCATCGTCCAGCCCCACTGGTAGGCTTCGGCCTGCACCAAGACGTCGCCCTGTTCGGGTTCGACGTCGGTTTCGTCGCCGGTGAACGTAACACTTGGATCTGCCATCACGCCGTATGAGGCTACTCCAACGAACAGCAGGATAAACGCCGTTGCGACCGTCCAGGTGATTTCGAGTCGACGGTTCTCTCTGGTTGGTTTGGGCTCGTCGTTGTCCTTGAATTTCAACACCGCATAGATGAGAATAATCTCGACCAGCAGCGTAATCGGAATCGCAACGTACAGCAGTTTGTTGTTCAACTCGCCGATCAGATCCGCTGACGTCGACTGCGCGGCAACCGGCTGGGCGAAAAGAACCAAAACGGCTGCCGACAGCAGCGAAGCGAGTGCGAAACGCTTGGCATTCATTAACTGGGCGTTGGTATGGCTCTCGTAAATACCTACTGACTTTCTAGTTCCACCGAGCCCACGGACCGGTTTGACAGCCCAGAGTGTGGCTCCCGAACAGCAAAAGCGCGGGTCCTATATATGCCGATCACTACTGTACCAACAGTGACTTCGAGTGGACGAACGCCGGATCGGTTTCCCGGCCTGCTGGCGGCGACGACAATGGGCGTCTACCTGCTGCTTGTCGTCGGCGTTGCCACCGCGTTGACCGAGGCGGCGGCCGCCTGTACGGCCTGGCCAGCCTGCGGCGATGGCTGGTCGCTTCCGACGTCGACCGACGGCTGGGTCGCCTTCGGCCACCGGATTGCGGCCGTTTTCGTCGGCTTCGGTGTAATCGCCACCACGCTTATGGCTTGGCGAACTGCTGCGAGTCGACGGATCAGATACGCACTCACGCTCGCGCTTGTGTTGTTCCCGGCACAGGCAGGAATCGGTGCAATCGTCGCCACCTCCGGCGGCACCCAGACCACCTCGGTCATCCACCTCACCGCCGGTGTCGTGATTTTCGTCGCGCTGATCGCCGCGCTCGCTTGGTGGCTCGAAGCCGAAACCGGCGATCCCGACGATGCCCCGAACGAGCCACCCGAACCGTCCGAACCGCTCGATCCAACCGAGCGGCCGGCGATCCCAACTGACCCGACCGAACGCGCCAAAGCCACGCTGTTTGCGTACTTCCGGCTGATGAAACCACGGCTAATGTGGCTGCTGTGTCTAGTTGCGGCTGCCGCGATGGCACTTGCCGGCGGCCCCGGCCTGACGACCTACACGGTCGCCGCCACACTCGTCGCTGGTTCGCTGGCAATCGGCGCATCGGGCACGTTCAACCACATTCTCGAACGCGACGTCGACCGGCGGATGGCCAGAACCAACGACCGACCGCTGGCGACCGACCTCGTTCCAGTCAGAAACGCCGCCGTCTTCGGGCTCGTTCTGACGGCCATCTCGGTTGGCCTCTTTTGGACGATCAACTGGCTGGCCGCCCTACTCGGCCTGCTTGCCATCGTCTTTTATAGTGTGATCTACACGCTGATTCTCAAACCCAACACAGTCCAAAACACTGTTCTCGGCGGCGCGGCGGGCGCGCTGCCCGCGCTGATCGGATGGGCGGCAGTCACCGGCGAAATCGGCCTCGGCGGCCTGCTGTTGGCGACGTTCATCTTCCTGTGGACCCCTGCTCACTTCTACAACCTCGCATTAGCCTACAAGGACGACTACGCCCGCGGCGGGTTCCCAATGATGCCGGTCGTCCACGGCGAGACGGCAACCCGTCGACACATTCTGTGGTATCTGGGAGCCACGCTGCTCGCAGGCGCGGCTCTCGCCGCCAGCGGCACGCTCGGGTGGCTCTACGTACTGACGGGTGTCGTCTTCGGCGGCGTTTTCCTGTGGCTGGTCGTCGATCTCCACTACAAACAGACCGAGGCCGCCGCCTTCCGGTCGTTCCACGCCTCGAACGCCTATCTCGGCTTCGTGCTGCTGGCGATCGTCGTCGAGGGACTCGCCTTATAAGTAGCCACTGACTAATGAGTGACCAACGAACCGGCGTCTCGATTCCAGTCCCGACAGGTCGACGGCTCTACTGGGGACTGTTTGTAAACAGCCAGCTGGTTGCCATCGGTCTGTATCTGTTACTGACTCCGGCTTCGGGTTCATCGCTTCGACTGATCGGCTACGGGCTCATCTGGCTCAACGTCTCGGCATGGGTTGTCGCCAACACGTCGACACCGGCGAGTAGTCGGCCACTTCGCAGGCGAGCCACGGCGATAGCCGGCGGCTACTTGGGACTGTTGCTGTTCGCTGGCGGTATTGTCGGGTTTGGCATTGGCGATGCAGCGACCGGTTTTCGAATTGCATGGCTTCCGTTCGGCTTCGGTCCGGCACTGCTGTACAGCGGCGAGTTGGTAACTGTCAACCTGTTGCCGATCTATCTGATCGGCTACGCCGCGCTGGCGTACCTAGTGTATGTAACCGTTATTGATGCAGCCGGCTCGGCGGCAGCCGGCGTTATCGGGCTGTTTTCGTGTGTGTCGTGCTCGTGGCCGATTGTCGCCTCGGTCGCGTCGGGACTCATTGGTGGCGGCTCGTTGTTGACGGCCTCGGCACTCCAGATTTCCTATGGGCTCTCGACAGCTGTTTTCGTGCTTACTGCGGCACTGCTGTACTTCCGACCGGACGACTGGCTTGCAAAGCTCGCTCGATAAGGCGGTAGTCGACCTTTTATCTCTGCTGGCTAATGGTAGGCTGTGAGTACTGTCGACATCGAGTACTGTGTGCCCTGTGGGATGTTGGATCGTGCGCTGACTGTGCAGGAAGCCATCGCCCGACAGTTCGGCGACCGGCTGGATCGCTGTTCGCTCGTGATGGGCGACCACGGTATCTTTGTCGTGCGCGTCGACGGCGAACAGATTTTTGACAAAGAAACTGATGAGTTCAACGTCGATCACATTGTTCGGGCGGTTCGATCCTGCCTCCGTGATTAGTGGCCCCAGCGTCGACCGTCTTTGTCGAACCGGGCGTCGGTAATCCGGTCGTGTTGGTCGCCTGACAGCGAGACGTTGGCCGCACCGACGTTTTCGTCGAGTTGGTCGACCGTGCGCGCGCCGATAATCGGCACACACGTGAACGCCTCTTGATCCATCAGCCAGCGCAGCGACACTTGGGCGGGTGTGGCGTCGACTTCTTTTGCAATCGTACGTATTTCATCCAAGACTTTCCAGCCGCGTTCGGAGAGATAAAAGCGTTCGAACCGCTCGTCGAAACTGCCACGCGAGCCGTCGGGTGCCCGAACTGATTTTGGATCCTCAGGGTCGGCACGTTCGTATTTCCCCGTCAGGAAGCCACCGGCTAACGGCGAGTACGGACAGACTGCGAGGTTCTGGTCGGCGGCAACCGAGAGATACTCCTCGACGTCCTTGTAGTAGCCCGCATGGAACAACGGTTGGACGACGTCGAAGCGCTCATAGTCGTTGACATCTGCTTTCCAGAGCGCCTTTGTCAGCTGCCAGGCAGCCATCGTTGAGGCACCGAGGTAGTTGACTTTTCCCTCCTTGACGAGGCGGTCGAGTGCAGAGAGCGTCTCTTCGATAGGGGTATTCTCGTCCCAGCGGTGAATGTAGTACAGATCCAGATAGTCGGTACCGAGATTATCGAGCGTTTTGTCGATCTGATTGCGGATGTGTGTTCGTGAAAGTCCCGAGCCGTTGGGGTTATCGCTGTCGTACTCGAAGTAGACTTTCGAGGTGAGGACGTACTTCTGGCGGTTGCGGTTTTCAAGCCAGCTACCGATGTAGGACTCGCTGGTACCGTTTGGATCGCCGTAGATGTTTGCACAATCGATGAAGGTGCCGCCGTGGTCGGCAAACGCATCAAGCAGTTCGTGGGCGTCGTCCTCGTCGGTTTCGAGCACGCCGCCGGTTTTGCGCCCGAATCGCCACGTGCCGAAACAGAGTTCAGAGACGCGGGTGCCGGTCGCGCCGAGTTGTCGGTACTCCATACTGGCTCACGAACTGATAGCGGTAAAAAGCCATGGGCGTTTCTACAGGAAAATAGCGAGGCTGACCGTGAGGCTAATCGCGACGACGATGACTATCAGCATGATAATGCCGACAGTCGACAGCAGCCCACGACGGTCCATGATAATCCTGTTTGCAGCCGAGTAGTATAGCTGATTCGGCTCTTGGGGTCGAAACAGAAATCTTAGGCCCGAACCCTGCCGACCTACTGTATGAACAAGGCTGTCGTTGCCTCGGGGCTCACAAAAGCCTACGGCGACACCGTTGCACTCGATGGCGTCGACCTCGCGGTGGCCGAAGGCGAGGTGTTCGGCCTGATTGGGCCGAACGGCGCGGGCAAAACCACACTGATCCGGGCGCTCACCGGCACAACGCCCGTCGACGGCGATATCTCTGTGTTCGACAGTGAGCCGACTGCCGTCGACAGCGATCGTATCGGGCTGTTGCCCCAGTCGTTTTCACCGCCTGCTCGACTGACCGCCCGTGAGTTAGTCGACTACTACGGCGGGCTGTACGAGCATGCACGCGAAACCGACCAAGTACTGAGAGATGTTGGCCTTATCAAGTCGGCCGACAGCTGGTACGAAACGCTTTCGGGGGGCCAACAACGCCGGGTCTGTGTCGCCAGCGCACTCGTCAACGATCCGGATCTGCTTTTTTTGGACGAACCAACAACCGGCATCGACCCTGTCGGTCGACGCTCGCTGTGGGAGCTGCTCGAATCGCTTGCGGCCGGCGGCACCACGGTCGTACTCACCAGCCACTCGATGGCCGAAGTCCAGCGGCTCTCGGATCGGGTTGGGCTGCTGCAGGACGGCCAGCTGGTTGCGGTCGGCACCCCTTCGCAGCTGATCGCCGACCACGGTGGTAACAGTCGACTCGTGATCGGGACTGAAGCCAGCAAGGCGGGCGCGACGGCACTCGAACATGCTGGCTTTGCTGTGACCGCTTCGCCCGGAGAGATCCTCGTCGATGGCGTCTCGCCGGTCGATATCGGCGAGGCAGTCGACGCGCTGTCGGCGGCCGGCATTAGCTACGACTCGTTGAGTTGGTCCGAACCCAGCCTCGAAGATGTCTATCTGCAGTTGACCGGCGAGCGGTTCGATCCGGTGACAACAGCTTCGACGGCGGCCGCCGAGCCCAGCGAACCACCCGAACAGGCGGCGACACTTGGGGGCGATCAATGAGCCGGAGTCGACGTATCCGCGCGGAAGCGACGGCGGCGTGGCACTCGTTTCTGCGCCGCAAGACCGCAGTGTTTTTTACGTTCTTCTTTCCGGTGATTCTCGTCGTGATCTTTGGCGCGTTGGTCCGGACTCAACCCACCGACGGCGGGCTGTTCGCTGAGCCCGCGGCCTACTACATCCCTGGGTATCTGGCGACTGTGGTGCTGTTTACGCCGCTGTCGCGAGTCGGCAGTGAGATCGCTCGGCACCGGGATGACAATCGCTTCGAGAAGCTGGCCACCACTCCGCTCACCCGAACTGAATGGCTACTCGCCCACACGCTGGTCAACACAGTCATTATCGGACTTGCCAGTTTGCTGATTCTCGGACTCGTTCTGCTGGTGACGGATGCGACGGTCCCGCTCTCGTCCGAGTTGGCACTGCTTGTTCCGTTTGTGGTGCTGGCAGTAGTCCTGTTTTGTGGCTTCGGCGCGCTGCTCGGTCGACTGGCTGACTCACAAGACGGCGTGATTGCGGCCAGCAACACGATTGCGCTGCCCCTCCTATTCCTGTCGGATACGTTCATCACGGCCGAGCAGCTGCCTGGCTGGTTCACACCGATTGTCGAACTGTCGCCGCTCACATACTTCGCCCGAGGCGTCCGTGCGATCACCTACGAACAGGCAGCTAGTGAGCCGTCTCTCAATCTCTTGATTCTGGCCGGATTGGCGGCGGTGTTTCTAATTGCCGGTTCGTACGCGATTCCCCAAACCGACTGAGTGTTCGTCTCACCGGACGCTCCGGCGGTTTTTGTGTCGACGGCCCGTAGACTGTGCTATGTCTTTCCAACCGTCGCCGGTCGGCGTCGACCAACTGCTCGAAGAGAGTCGACTCAAACAGGTCAACGTCGTCTCGCTGCTTGCGCAGGCTGGCTACGCCTACCAGCACGGCAACGAACAGCGGGCGGCTCTGCTGGTCGGCGCGGCACTGCTCGCTCCGAAGTACGCCGGTGTCTCCTACCTTGTCCAAGGCGCGTTGACGGTCAACGACCTCCGGAAAACGCTTCTCTCCGAGTGATCGCGCCGAGCGGTCGACGTTCAGCAGCCTGTGGAAATGGTGTATGGCTGTGGCTCTTGGGCTAAAAAACAAAAAACGAAACCGAACGATACCGTCGGTCGATCAGAGCCCTCCGAGAGACGGTGTTATTTGGTCGACTGTTCGAGGACGAGCGTGTCGTCTTCGAGATAGTGTTCGATGTGGTGGGCGTCCTCTTCGACGTTGGTGAGGACCTCCTTCAGCAGGTGTTCGGTCGTTGGATCACCGAGGCTGGCGGCCAGTTGGATGTGTTCGCGCATCCCCTCGATAATCTCAGCGTAGGCGTACATATCGTTCTCCAGCGAGGTCCGGATGTCGTAGACGTCCTCGCCTTCGAACTCGATGGTAGCGCGTTCTTGCTGGTTGGCGGGACCGGCAATCGGCACGCCACCGATGGCTTGGGCGCGCTCGGCGATCATGTCCGCGCCAGCTTCGAGGTTCTCGTAGGCCTCTTGGAGGAAGATGTGGATGTCACGGAACTCCGCGCCTTCGACGTTCCAGTGGTGTTTGTGGAGCTGGTGATACAGCACATACGCATTGGCCAGATCGGTGTTGAGTGCCTCGATAATCTGTTCGGCCTTATCGGAATCCAGCCGGAGGGCCTCGGATTCCTCGACGGTTCCGAACTGCTGTCGGACGGTTTTCTGCGTGCTCATAGCATGTCTATGTTCCGTCGCCAGCCACTTAAAGATTCACGTTGTGGAAACGGTTTTTTCGGTTTGGGAAAGATATGTTTGCCATTTGCGCTCATTCCAGTCGGCCTCGCGTCCGCATGACGGGAGATATATCACTCTCTCAACCAACAGCCGTGTATGGTAGTCGACAGTGTCATGCAGATTCTGCACGTGTTGTTCGCCGGCCTCTGGACTGGGAGTGTGCTGTTCGTCGTCGGGGCAGTGTTGCCAGCCGCCAGTGCGGGATCGATTTCTGCGCCCGCGATGTCGACGATGACGACACGGCTGGCGTGGCTCACACGCGCAAGCGCGCTCGTGTTCGTTGCTACGGGCGGCCATCTCGCCGGCACGCGCTACACCGCCGAGACGCTGTTCAGCACGGGCCGCGGCCAACTCGTCGTCGCCATGCTGGTGTTGTGGCTCGTGTTGACCGCACTCGTCGAGATTGGCTGCAAACGACTTGGTGGCTCAGATGCGCCCTCGAACGTCGAGACGGCCGTCGACAACACTCGACCAATCTGGCTCGCCGCTGGCGTTGTCGCTGTTCTCCTTTTGGTTGACGCGGGCCTGCTGGCGGCTGGCGTGAACTGGTAGGCGTCGACTAACTTATAAATGGAGTCGACGGGTCGCTCTCGAAGTTTTTGAACAGTGTATAAACAGTCCCGTCGGAGTCTCACGCAAGTGAAACGAGCGTGAGGCAAGACGGGGCGCGACTGAAAGGAGCGTTCCGTTGGAGATTTGAACTCAGTCGCTCACTGCGTTCGCTCCCTGCTCAAATCTCTTGTTCGTTTCCTGCAGCACTGACCGCTCGTTATACTCGCGGTGTTGTGCTGCAGAGAAACGTCCCGTCGGAGTTCTACGCGAATGAAGTGAGCGTGGAGCAAGACGGGTCGCGACTGAAAGGAGCGTCCCGTCGGAGATTTGAACTCCGGTCACTGGCTCCGCAAGCCAATAGGATAGTCCACTACCCTAACGGGACTCATCTACAGGTATCCTCGGTCGACTTAAGACGGTTACGGTACGGCGGCTCCGTGTCTGCTGTCGACACGGCACGCCCCGCCCGCTGTATCCGGTTGCCCACAGGCCTATACGTTCTCAGCTACTGACACCGATATGAACCGACGGACGGCACTGCAGACTGCTGCGGTTGGGCTTGCCGCCGGGCTTGCTGGCTGTGCGAGCTCCGAGGGAGATCCCGAAGAGGACTCAACTGAAGCCGAAACGCCCGAACCCGACGAATCCAACGACACAACAATGACCGACGGTGATACCGACGAGACCGAAGACGCCGCCGACACGATCGATAGCGACCGCGTAGCCGGAGCGAGCTTCACGCACACCGGCGAGTGTTCCGACCCCGAGACTGCAGACATCAAGTTTCTCGACTCCGAGGTCGAAGCCGTCATTATCGGCTGTATCGAGGGCCGAAACGGCTGTGCGGTTCCGGTGCTGGCCGGCGGCTCTGAGGACAACGGCACGCTCCGCGTCGAGGTTGGCGAAGTAGATATCAGCGACGACGATATGATGTGCACCCAGCAGATCGTCCAGTTGGGCTACGAACTCCGACTCCGATTCGATCCCGAAGCGCCCGAAACCATCGAGGTGTTCCACGACGGCGCGGCCGACCAAGGTGTTGTCGCCACCGCCAGTCGACCCTGAGGTTTTTATTCGATTCCGCACCAGCCGGTGTATGATTTCGCGAGCCGAGTCGACTCACCAGTCGATCCGAAACCGTGTGCCTGCGCGCCGATTTGGGCCACCCGTTGGCGATTCTGTAACCGGTGTCGAACCACCCCAAGGACAACGCTTAAGCGCGGTCTGGTCTACCCACAAACTATACTCATGGGTGTCATAGCGGACGTCTACGACGACCTCGACACCGACGTCCCGCTCGAAGAGTTCAGAGCGGCCGTC
>PWFE01000043.1 GCA_003554115.1 Haloferacaceae archaeon
ACCACCCTGACAGTCAACCGACTCGGGGTGATCGACGAGGTGCTTTCGAGCTCAGTCCGGTTGTTTGCCCGCGAGGAAAACGCAAGTAACGAGAAAGTCGAACAGCTGGTAACCGCGCTCGAATCCGTGCTCGCGGCCAACAACAAACGGTATCTAATGATGAACGTCGAACACGAAAAACTCGAAGCCGTCCAGGACGTTATTCCCGGTCTCGGTGGGCCGACCGTGATGGACGTCGCCGGTAGTGATCAGGTTGCGGTTCACGTTGTTGTCGAACAACAGCAGGTTTTCGAAGTGATCAACGACCTCAAATCCGTGGGTGCGACCGGCATACTCGTCACCGAAATCGAGCGGCTCGTCGAGTAGCTACTCACCCGACGGCTTGCGGAGTTCGGGAAGCGACACCTGTGGGACGACGCCGACCGTTCCGTACTGATACCGGCTGTAGACAAGGATTCCGAACGCAGCGGCAGCCACACCGAACAGCCCCAGCAGTCCTGCCTCGGGGCCGAACGCCCCGCCGGAGACGACCGTCGGCTGCCGGCTGGTGGTGGCCACCAGCGTGACGGGCAACTCGATGCCGCTGACCGGCAGTCCGTACACCAACCCCTGAAAGATGTTCCAAGTGATGTGGACGCCGATTGGGATGGCCAACTCACCGGTGTACAGATAGCCGAGCGCGAGCATGACACCCGCCGCTGAGATGACTGCGGTACTCAACAGCGTCGCGTTCGGGTTTGTCGCGTGGAGTGCGCCGAACACACCGGACGACAGCAGCGTTGCCAACACCACGGCAAGCCGGTGGTCGACCACGCTGAACCACCGAAAGCCTTCAGCGAGGTTCGTCAACAGATAACCACGGATGAGAAGCTCTTCGTAGACGCCAACGACGATGAACACTGCCACCAGCAGTCCGAACAGCCCCATCGCGTCGGCCGACAACCCGGAGCCGACCACCACGATCCAGCCGCCAGCGACACCGAACGCTACCACTGCCGTCATCGCGGCCGCGCCCACGAACAGGCCGACACCACAGTCAATTAGCCACTGGCGGTCGAGACCCAACCCGTAGTCGGACAGCTGTCGACGGTCGAGAAACAACCCCACTGGGATAACTGCGGCCGTCACAACCAGCCCCAACACGGCGTTGACGACCAGTGGCTGGGTTGTCGGCCCAAAGCCAACGAAAAACTCAATGCCGAACGCCAACGCGAGCGGACCCAACACTAACAGGCTCGAAACGACGACGACGAACAGAAACACCGTCCCGACGAGTAGTCGCCACGGAGCCCGCAGTCGGCGTTCGGCTCGGTTCCAGACGAGCCACTGAAGCCGGCGCATACTGGCGTATCTGCCCGAAGCACCGTGTAGCTCACGGTTCGAACAGCTAGGATTCTGTCATGTCTGCTGACTCAGCCAGGGAGGCTGGCCAGTAACACGAGTCCGCCGATCAACACGCTGCCAAGCAGCACTGTGATAATCGCATGAATCGCGGTGATGTAGGCTGTCGTCCGCGGTGGCTGGCCGTACAGCAGATGGATAGCAACGCCGTCGACGGCCAGTGCGAACAGCACACCGAGCCCGCCGGGAACCGACAGCAACTCGGTGCTGACAGAGACGAGTGCGGGGCCGAGACCGACGACAAGCGCCTTGCTGGCGGCGACATCTCCGAGGACGTTCCGGGCGGCGAGATGGGCTGTTCCGGCCAGAAACAGTGCCAACAACCCGACCGTTCCAAGCACCGCAATCGGTGGCGGTGTGGTCTGGGCACTCACAGCCAACAGTAGCTCCATACGAACCGTTCGAACCGCAAGGGTGTCGAATCTATCGGTCGACGGCTACAACAGCCCCAACTCGTCGAGTCGGTCGACAATCACGTCGACTGCGTTTTCGGCGTCTGCACGCTGTTTACCACCGGTAATTACGAGTTTGCCTGATCCAAACAGTAGCGCGACCACTTCGGGTTCATCGAGTCGGTACACAAGGCCGGGGAACTGTTCGGGTTCGTACTCGATGTTTTCAAGCCCGAGTCCGATGGCGATGGCGTTCAGATTGAGACTCTCGCCGAGATCAGCACTGGAAACGATGTTCTGGACGGTGATCTCGGGGTCGTCGTCGACCGGGATCTGGAGTGCTCGAAGTTTCTCGAAGACAATGTCCAGACTGTCGTGGACTGCCTCGGTCGAGTTGGCACCGGTACAGACGACTTTGCCCGACCGAAAAATGAGCGCCGCAGATTTCGGCGACTGGGTTCGGTACACAAGCCCGGGAAACTGCTCGGGGTCGTAGTCGGCGCCATCGAGGTCCATCGCTACACTCTGGAGATCGAGTTCCTGGCCGATTGCCGTCGAGGCAACCACGTTCTCGATGGAAATCGTCGCTTTGGGGTCGCGCATCCGTACCGTACACAACGACGGTCGGATATTATAAATGTAGGTCACACCCGACGCCTCTACGATGCGGTCCGAACGAGCATCACCGTATTCGAAGCCGTCACAACCGCACCCATGATGGCGATTCCGATGGGGACGCCGATTGCAATCGGGCTCGTCGAAATCGACAGAAAGCCCAGAAAGCAGACGACTAACGCCCCACACTTCAGTATCGCAAACCCGAGTGGCGAGGGCTGTTCGGACAGCAGCGCGACCACCGCAGGGTTGGCCTCGACAACCTCATGACGCCGAACTGCAAGCACCGTTGTCACGTAGTCGCCGACGCCGTACAGCAACACGGCAAGCAGCCACCACTGCAGTTCGGCGGTCGAAACATCCATAGCAGTGAGACGAACGGCCCCGTTATGAGTACCCCCCGATTAGTCGTCGACAACGGGAGATTACTTTTGTCAGTTCACTAACAGCAAACCGCGAGTCGACCGACACGCTGATAGCCGCGTTGGCACAGTCAACTGACGTGTACTGTCTGGAGCTAGCCGGCGATGAGGACGCCTTTGCTGTGTGTGAAGCCGAGACGGCCACCTCGGGTCTCGCTCGCGTCGCCCCCGGCGTGGCGACCGCCCGCGGGGTCGATCACTCGCGGCTCGAAACGCTCGCCTACACGCATGCCGCAAGCGAGCTGGTCGCCACCTGCGAGCCGGAGCTCGCGGCCGCCGAACTCGCAGTCGAGGCGGCGAGTTTCGACCGCACTGGGTCGGTTGCAGTGCGCGCGCGGGACGTTCGCTCACAGACGGGTGTGAGCACGCAGGCCGCCGAACGTCGGCTTGGATCGATTCTCGTCGACCGCGGCTTTACCGTCGATCTTGATGAGCCGGACCACGAACTCAGAGTGCTGTTTTCGAGTGGCACGGTCGACAGCGAGCACCGCGAGGTGTGTCTGATCGGCTGGCTGGCGGTCGAAAGCCGTCGGGATTTCGGCGAGCGCCGACCCACAGACCGGCCGTTTTTCCAGCCGGGAAGTATGGACCCCTTGGACGCCCGCGCGCTTGTCAACATCGCAGGTGCGAAGCCAGGTGCGCGAATCGTCGATCCGATGTGCGGCACCGGCGGCCTGCTGCTTGAGGCGGGGCTGGTCGGCAGTAGCGTCGTGGGCGTCGACGCCCAGTGGAAGATGACTCGCGGCAGCCGGCAGAACCTCGATGCGCTGTTGGATAACGCCGACGCCGAGATCATCCACGGCGACGCCACCGCCCTTCCGCTCGGTGATGGCTGTGCTGACGGCGTCGTTTTCGATGCGCCGTACGGTCGCCAGTCGAAAATCGCCCGCCACGACCTCGCTGAGCTGGTGGGCGGTGCGCTTAGCGAAGCCCGACGACTGGCCTCGCGTGCAGTGGTGGTTGCGGATCGATCGTGGGAACACAACGCGAGGGAGGCGGGCTGGACGGTCGACCGGCGGTTCGAACGCCGCGTCCATGGGACACTCGTCCGGCACGTGCATGTGCTGTCAGCGAGATAGCTCGCGCGCAATCCACCCGGTTTAAGCCGCCGGCTCGCCGAACGCCCACAATGGCAAACGAGCAGCTCATTGCAGCCCTACGCGATGCAGACGCAGTCCAGTACGGCGAGTTCGAACTCTCACATGGGGGGACGAGCGACTACTACGTCGACAAATACCTGTTCGAGACCGATCCTCGGTGTTTGGCGCTAATCGCCGAGGCGTTCGCCGACCGGATCGACGAATCGAAACTCGCAGGCGTCGCCCTCGGGGCTGTGCCCCTCGTCGCAGTCACGTCGGTTGAAACCGGCCTGCCGTACGTTATCGCCCGCAAAAAAGCCAAAGAGTACGGCACCGCAAAACGAATCGAGGGTCGACTCGACGACGGCGAGGAGGTCGTCGTTCTCGAAGATATTGCCACGACGGGCAACTCTGCGATTGACGCGGTCGAGGCACTCCGGGCGGCTGGCGCGGAGGTCAACCGCGTGCTCGTTGTCGTCGATCGTGAGGAAGGCGCGACCGAGCGGTTGGCTGAACACGATCTGGAACTCGATGCGATACTGACCGCCAGCGAGCTGTTAGCCGATCAATAACGCATCTCCGCATCAAGTAGTCACCGCCTACTGGTTGGGTTAGGTGGCTTCGACCTGCGAGGGATAGCGGGATTCAGCAATCGCAAACGTGAGCGTGCTTAGTACCCCTAGCAGCGTGCCGACCGTCAGAGCGACGGCCAGATCAGTCAACGACAGCGTCGTGATGCCGTCGACGGTCGGCAGGAAAAACCCGGACAACCCATAGAGGACGACAGCGATGGCGACGACATAAAACGGGGCGTTGAGATACCGCCACCGGAACCGGTCGGCCAGATACTCGTCGGTTACCTGCCCGAGACTGCTGGTGATTCCTGCAGCGGCGAACCACTGAACCGAACCGTTGATGAAGGCTGCCGCCGCGGTCAGCATCTCCATTGGCGTCGCCATCGTCGACTCGACGGTCTCGATCATCGCCACCCCTTGGACGCCGCCGACGATAATGAGCGCAAAGGCGACGACGTAGGTAATCAGTGTCACGCGGCCGGCGTACAGTCCGTTGCGAACCCGGTCGACGGAGTTGTCGATGGTTTCTTCGAGCCCCAAGCCACGAAACAGCGAGTAGAGACCAACCAACGCGGAAATAAGCCCGAGTACGACTGCGCCCGCGACATCGAAGATTCCCGCAATGACGACCAGTGGATAGATGAGAAGCAGAATACCGAGCGGAACAAGAATCGTCCCGCGCGTCTCGGGGTCCGCCAGCACCTGTTTGATCGTGTAGTACATCGACTCAAGGTTCTGGGCCTGCCGGACGACCACCCTGCGGACGCCATCGATCGGCATCCGCGAGCGGATCACGGGGACGACCGATTCGTCCTGTGCGCCATCGGTGATGATGATCGCCCGAACCTCTTCGCCGGTCTGGAGGCTCGCCAACGTGGTATCGACCTCCTCGCCGACTTTCCGGTTTGCTCGGACGTCGTTGCCCTCGACACCTGTGACGACGGCAACTTCGACCTCTTCGGTGCCCTCTGCGCGGAGGGCCTCATAGGTCGAGATTCCCTGAAACATGACGTTGACATCCGAGT
This sequence comes from Haloferacaceae archaeon, assembly GCA_003554115.1. The sequence goes on from PWFE01000043.1 coordinate 5,510, forward strand.
CCTCGGGGTCGACCGTCGCCAGTGCGACCGCTGCCTCGCGGACCGCATCGGCTCCGACAACCGGCGTCGAAAGGCCAGTTTTCCGGCCGACATCGTCATCGAGGTCGACACAGAGGACGAGCAGCATTCGTCTGTGAGTACGGAGGCGACCTGTTAAGACTTTTCTGGGTTTGTGAATCGATACCATCAGACAGCGTCTGAACATCCCGTCAAAGCCTGTTTCGGACGCTTTTTGTGGCCGCGAGCAGTAGACGCGACAACTGATGATCTCCAAAGGCTGCGAACAGTGCGCCATGGGCGGAAAGATGGTGCTTTTCGTCTACGGTTACTGCGACCAGCGGGACTGTTTTTATTGCCCACTGGGAGAAAACCGCAAAAACGTCACCGATGTGTACGCCAACGAGCGACTGGTCGAAGAGGACGAAGACGTCATCCGCGAAGCGAAACGGATGGATGCGCTCGGCACCTCGATCACCGGCGGCGAACCCCAAGAGGCGATGAACAAGACGTGTCGCTATCTCCGACTTTTGAAAGACGAGTTCGGCGAAGATCACCACACCCACCTGTACACTGGTATCACGGGCGGTCGCGAGAACATGCGTCGACTTGCCGAGGCCGGCCTTGATGAGATCCGGTTTCATCCTCCGTACGAGCAGTGGGGTGAGTTGCACGGCACCGAGTGGGAAGATATCCTCTATATTGCCCGCGAAGAAGGCATGACGCCGGCCTTCGAGATTCCGGGCATCCGTGCGGAACCCGAGTTCTTGGAGTTCCTCGATGAGGGCGCAGCTGAGTTCTGTAACATCAACGAATTCGAGATGAGCGACGGCAACTTCCGCCGGATGAAACAGAAGGGCTACGAACTCCAAGAGGGCCATATGTCCGCGGTAGCGGGCTCGAAAGAGGCGATCCTTGATGTGATGGGTGACCACGAGCGTGTGTATTTCTGTACCAGCGTGTTCAAAGACGCTGCCCAACACCGAAGCCGCCTCAAGCGAATGGCTCGGGTTATCCGCCGGGAGTTCGACGAGGTCACCGACGACGGCACGCTTGTGTACGGCAAAACATGGGAATCCGAGGCCCGCCTCCAGGAGTTGGGCGTTCCCGAAGAGTTCTATACGGTCAAATCCGATCACGTCGAGTTGGCGTGGTGGCTACTCGAAGAGATGGTCGACGAAGGTGATGTGAGCAAGGGCGAAATCGTCGAACAGTATCCAACTGTTAACGGCACTGTCGTCGAGCGGACGCCGTTGGCGTAGAGACTCTTTTAGTGCCGCAGCGGTGATGCGGTATCCGGTTGTTGCTCCGTGAGGAACGACCATCGGGAGTGAGAAACGTTTTGATCCAGGTTTTCCGACGGAGCGAGCAACGCGAGCGACGGAGTACAAAACCGTGACGTCCGAGCCGTATCCGAGCGTCAACGGACCAGTTGTTGAGCGGACGCCACTCGGATAAGTAATCGCTTCCTACCAATTTCTGCGGATCGACTACTCCGGGCCAGCAGTGGCTCTCCTGCGTCCGAAAGTAGTAACTGGAAACTAAATGTATTTAAACATGATTAAACATTACATATATTTATATTCAAACGGCGGTCGCAGTCCGATAGGCAACAAATCGTGATAATCTGCGTCCGCTGTATCCGTCTTGCAGACATCACCGTTGCCAACACTCTATGAAACGAGATATTTCCGGGAAACTGTCACGGCGAACAGCCCTCCGAGCGATTGGTGCGACAGGCATCGCAGTTGGGTTTGGAACTGGTGTTGGGGCAGCACAGCCGGACCACGCAGGTCGACGCGGTGCTGAGAACCGAACAGGAGAACAGAACCAGCCGGGCCACAAGGAGTTTGATTGTCCGGATGATATGGCGCATCTCGGCACCTTCGAGTTTGTTGTCCAAGAAGACGACGATGGCAACGTGATCGACTGTTATTTCGAACAGACCGAGGGTGAAGAGGAGTTAGTCACGATCACTGGCTTCGATAGCAAAGACGACGAGGAGTGTGAACCGATCACTGTCTACTACGAGTCTGACAGCCACGACGTCGGCCAGATTTCCTCGTTCGGCGGCATGGATACACACGTCGACGAAGAGCCCGAGGACGGTACCTACGAGTCCGATCTGAAAAACCGTGGCGGCCAGCAGGCAGCAATCAGTCTGCTGCATGTCTGTGGAACGGAACTCGAAGAAGACGCCGACGACGCCGACAATGACACTAACGGTGACTCCGATGATGGTGACAATGGCGACGATGACACCAACGGTGATTCTGATGATGGCGACAACGGTGACGATGACGAGTCAGACGTCGAGACGGCCTAACGTCGACTAGTTTCCACCCTATTTTTTGCGTCCGGACACAGCACGTTCGAACTGCTCGCAGCGCAGCGTGGTAGCAACCACCTATGTTCGTTGGACTTGACGATGGGGACAGCGGGTCCAACTGAAGAGGTAGTCGTCGACTACCAGCGTTTTTGATTATTGGCCGCCGACACTCGGTATGCAGACGCTAACAGAAAAGCGGGTGTTCGGCTCGAAACACGGGACGACCGAGCTGTTCGTCGCCAGCGAGACCGGCCTGCTCGGCGTGACGGTCTCGGCCGACCAGATCGGCGAGTTCGGGCTGGCGATTCGCGGCCCCACCTCGGCCGTGGCGGCCGGCGACGGTGGGGTTCTGGCCGGCACGGACCGGACCGTTCAGTACAGCTCGCCGGACGACGGCGACTCAACCGCCCAATCACGCGAGTTCGAGGCGGCAGGAGGTGACCTCGATGACCGGATTGTCGACCTCACGTGGGGCCCCGATGGGCCGATTGCTGTTACCGAAACCACAGTCTGGGTGCCGACTGTGTGGCCCACGGCCACCGACTCCGTGGTCGACACAGACGTCTCGTGGGAGCCAGTCGACGAACTCGACGAGATTCGGGCTATCTCGGGGTCGCTGGTTGCTGCTAGCGACGGCGTCTACCGACTCAGCGACGAGGGACTCGACCACGTCGGACTCACTGCAGTCTACGATGTCGCTGCCCACGGAACGCCGCTTGCGGCAACCGACGATGGGCTGTTTTCGCTCGGCAACGGCTGGCAGCAGGTCGCAACAGGGGCGTTTCGGCGCGTCGGCAGCGACGGTCACGGCCACGCCCACGCGGTCGGCGAGCGCTTGGTCTCTCGGAGCGGCTCAACCGACGTCTGGGTCGACGACGAACTCCCAGTTTCCTCGCGTGTGGTTGCTGTCGGCTACGGCGGTGGAATCGTCGCCGCAGTCACCGAAAACGGGACGCTGTGTGTGTCTGTGGGCGACGGCTGGCGACAGCAGTTGCTCGGCGTTCAGGGCGTTGGCGGGCTTGCCGTCTCACCCCGCAAGTAAGGAGGTCGACACCGAAACCGGGTTTACCCAGGATGGAAAACAGGGGGGTATGACAACCATCATTCCTGGGTCGGACAGCCAGGCGCTGGCGGCTGCCGTGGCCGACGAGTGCGGCTCATCGCTGACGGTGCCGACCTACAGCCGGTTTTCGGACGGCGAGACGCTGGCGGCAATCTCCGAGTTCGACGACAGCGAAGCAGTGATTGTCGCCTCAACGGCGACCAATGATGCGCATATCGAGCTCCTCCAGTTACAGGATGCCGCCCGCGAGGCTGGCGCGGAGACGATCACGACGGTGATTCCGTATCTGGGCTATGCCCGACAGGACAAGGCGTTCAAAGCCGGCCAGCCGATTTCAGTGCGAGCGGTGGCACGGGCGATCAGCACGGGCACCGACCGGGTGCTGTTGGTCGAGCCCCACGAGCCGGCTGTCACGGATTTCTTTACCGTTCCCACCGAGCCAATCGACGCCGCCGCGCTGTTGGCCGACCCACTCCACGGGCTCGACGAGCCGCTGTTTGTCGCGCCTGATGAGGGAGCCATCGAGTTGGCGACGACGACACGGGACGCCTACGGCGAGGGAGCAGTCGACTACTTCGAGAAAACGCGGGATTACGACACCGGTGAGATTGAACTCTCTCCGAGCGACGCCCCGGTCGAGGGTCGGGACGTGGTCGTGGTCGACGACATCATTGCGACCGGTGGGACGATGAGCGGCGCAATCGAGGTGCTCGCCCGACGCGGGGCAGCCCGAGTGTTTGCTGTCTGTGTTCATCCGGTGTTGGCCGAATCCGCACTCACTAAGCTTTCGGCCGCCGGTGTCGAGTGCGTCATCGGCACCGACACGCTCGAAACCGCCGTCAGTGAGGTCAGCGTCGCACCGGCGGTCGCCGAGCGGCTGTAGCCGCGGGACCAACGTTCATTATTCCAGCGAGACAAACGGCTCGTATGGCATCCAAAACGATCTTCGAGAAGATCCGTGATCGGGAGATTCCAGGCCGTATCGTCCACGAAACCGAGACCGTTATCGCCTTTCTCGATGCCCATCCGCTTGCGCCGGGCCACACGCTCGTCGTCCCGAAAGACCCCTACGAGCATCTTCAGGACCTCCCGGCGGAGCTGTCGGCGGAGCTTTTCGCGGTCGTTCACGAACTTACTCCCTCTATCGAAGACGCTGTTGCAGCCGATGCGAGCACTATCGGTATCAACAACGGCGAGGCTGCCGGCCAAGAGGTTCCGCACGTTCACGTCCACATTATCCCCCGATTCGAGGGTGATGACAGCGGCCCGATTCATGCGATTGCCATCGACTCACCCGAGCTTTCGGACGCCGAACTCGATGACATCGCTGCCGCAATCGCAGACGAATAACCTCGGAGAGTGGCTTCATCTGATGGTAGTCGACCGTGAAAAAGTTGGA
>PWFE01000114.1 GCA_003554115.1 Haloferacaceae archaeon
CGTCCAGACGTTCGTCATACCACTCACACCCTCCAGTGATTCCAATGAGTAACACACAGTCCCCCGCAAACCCGATGGCATCGATGTTCGAACTCCAGCGACAGTCGATCAAACAGAGCCACCAGTTCATGCAACAGAGCATGAACGCCCAAAAACAGCTCCCCCGCGTCTGGGAGGACGCAATCGAATCCCAGCGGTCAGTCCAGCAGACCGGTCTCACCACGGGCCGGAGTCTCGCCAAAGGAATGGTCGAGATGATGCAGGCGTCAGTACCGAGCGAACAGCCGTACGTCGAGGACGACACCGACGCCGAAGAGAGCCAACACGCCGCCTTCGAGAGCCTCCACCAGGCGCTCGACGACCAGTTCGAGGCGGTCGAAGAGATCAGCGACCAGTCCTGGGAGGCGCTCGAAAGCCAGCTCGAAGAAAACACCGACACCTTCGTCGAGTTCGTCGACCAGTCGAGTGCGTTTACTGACGAGTCGGTCACCGCCTTCGTCGAGTCGCTCGAAGACGTCCAGTCGGATGTCGAGGACATGGAGTTCGGCGTCGAAGCCGACGCTGAGATCGGCACCACCCGAATGGACACCGAGGTCGACGACGAAGAGATGGCCTAATCGCCCGGAGCCGCTATGTCAGAAACCACCCAGACAGCGACCGGTGAACAGTGGGGTGAGTACGTCGAAGCAATGAACCAGTCGTTCGTCGAGGCGTTCGAACAGAACATGCGGATACAGACGGAGTTTCTCGACTCGTGGCGCGAATCGCTCGAAAACAGTAGCCTCGATGAGACAACCGTCGACGGAATGGCCGGAGCCAGTCGGGCCTACGAGGTCTGGATGGAGGCTGCCGACGCCCAGCAGGAACTCCTCGCCGAGTCGCTTCGCGGCGAGGACATCGAGTTGGAGGCGTTCCGTGATCTCTATGTTACGGCGGCCAACAACGCGTTCAAAGAAGTGATGGGCACCAGCGCCTTCGCCGCCGCAACCGGCCAGACGGTCGGTGACATGCTGGAGGCCAGCGAGCAGGTCGACCGGATGAACCAGCAGACGCTGCAGTCGGTCGGCTTTGCAACCGAAAGTGATCTCCAAGAGATCGGCGAGCGACTAATCGAACTCGAACGCCGCCAGCATGCGGTCGAACAGCAACTCGACCACGTTATCGAACTGCTCGAAGACGACTCATGAACCCGCTTACCGCAACCGTCGAGGCCCAACAGCGTACGCTGGAGGCAACCACGGAGTATATGCAGCGATTGCCGAAACTCGCCGAACAGGTCGAACGAGTCGCTGATATCGATGTCGGGATGACACCGAGTGAAGTCGTCTACACCGAAAACAAGCTCGAACTCCTTCATTACAAACCCGAAGAGGCGGGCATTGAACCCGAGTCGACACACGACGTGCCAATTCTGATTGTGTATGCGCTGATCAACAAACCCTACATCCTCGATCTCCAACCCGACAGGAGCGTTGTCCGCCGCCTTTTAGAGGCGGGGTTCGACGTCTATCTGATCGACTGGGGCGAACCCTCACGGCTGGATGCCTCGCTGACGCTCGAAGATTACGTCACCCGCTATACGGACAACTGTGTCGACGTCGTCTGCGAGCGCAGCGACCAAGAGTCGATCAACCTGCTGGGCTACTGTATGGGCGGGACGATGGGTGTAATGTACGCCTCGCTGTTTCCCGAGAAAGTCCGGAATCTCGGCCTGATGGCGGCGGGACTCTGCTTTGACGATACGGGCGGTGTCCTCGAACTCTGGGGCGAAAAGAGCTACTACGACCCACAGACGGTCACCAACACCTTCGGCAACGTGCCGGCCGACTTTCTCGATGTCGGCTTCGCGCTGATGGATCCCGTCTCGAACTACGTTAGCAAGTATCTCCGGCTGTACGACAACGTTGAGGACGACGAGTTCGTCGAGAACTTCGCCCGGATGGAACGCTGGCTTGCCGAGGGAATCGACGTTGCTGGGGCGACCTACGAGCAGTTCATCGAGGACATCTATCAGGACAACAAACTCGCCAAAAATGAACTGTCTCTCGGCGACAAGCATGTCGACCTCGGTGAAGTCGATCAACCCATTCTCCAGATCGTCGGCCACTATGACCACCTCATCCCACCGGAATCAAGCACCGAGTTCAACGACTTGGTGGCAAGCGAGGATGTGACCACGTTCGACGCCAAAACAGGTCATATCGGCCTCTCTGTTTCGTCGAGCTCCCACGATGAGTTGTGGCCCAGCGTGGCCGAGTGGTTCGCCGAGCGATCCGCCGATGCAACGGTAGCAGATGAAATGGCAGTCGAAAACACAGAATCGCCCGCGGAGTCATCCGAGCCAACCGGTGATGTCGAACCGCCGGGCGACGCCGAACCCGCCGAGGAGCCAGCCGATGTCGACGAGCAGGCCGAGATCGGCGACGAGCAGGTCGAAATCGCCGACGAAGTAGCCGACACTGATGAGTCGAACGACACCGACGGCTCGACGTTCTCCAAGGGTGTCGACTCCTTGGAGTCCGTTCATGGCATCGGCCCACACTACGCCGAACAGCTACGCGGGGCAGGAATTGACGACGTTGCTGGCCTCGCCCAGTCCGATGCCGACATGCTGGCCGAAGAGATCGGTGTCTCGGTCGACCGAGCGGCCGAGTGGATCGAGACTGCGGCCGACCACGAGAGTTCGTAGCCGACCCCCCAGATTCGAATACTGTCGCTTTTACTGCAACAAGATTTAATGGCGGATTCGACACACCCATACACACGCGGTCGACAGAGGTGTGTCCCCACTCCCTCCATCGAATCCGACCATGCTCGACGGCCAGCAACTGAGAGCCGGCCTACGGTCGACGCTGACGGACACCCCCACACGACCGCCGTCCCCGTACAATGAATCTAGACACCCAAACGTGTGTTGTAACCGGTTCCTCTCGCGGCATTGGCAAAGGTATCGCAACCGAACTTGGCGAACACGGCGCGAACGTCGTCGTCAACTACCGCAGCTCCGAAGGCGAGGCTTACAACGTGGTCGACGAGATCGAATCACGTGGAGGCACCGCGATTGCTGTCCAAGCGGATGTCACCGACGGCACGGCAGTCGAAGCAATGGCAGACCGGGTCAAAAACGCCTTTGGACCGGCAGACGTGCTTGTTAACAATGCTGGCATCACGATCGACAAAACGTTCGAACACATGACCCGTGAGGACTGGGATCAGGTAATGGATGTCAATCTCGGCGGCGTCTACAACTGCACCAACGCCTTTTTCGGGGATCTGCAGGCTGCCGACGAGGGTCGATTGATCAACATTTCGAGTGTCGTCGGCCAGCAGGGTAATTATGGACAGGCTAACTATGCGGCTACGAAAAGTGGACTGTTCGGCTTCACGCGGACAGTTGCATTAGAGTTAGCCGACAGCGGGACGACCGCCAACTGTGTCTCACCGGGCTTTGTCAAAACCGATATGCTCGAAAAGGTCCCCGACCGGGTTCAATCAAAAATCCGCAACCGCATCCCGCTGGATCGGTTTGCGGATGTCGACGACGTCGCCGGACTCGTGCGGTTTTTGGCCAGCGAGGATTCGAGCTATATGACCGGCCAGGTGTTCGGTGTTAACGGCGGAATGGAGTGGTGAGGCAACGATACAAATAGTTCGCCGTCGTACTGGCTTGTATGCCATCCGTTACCGTCGACCTCGATTCGGAGACCCACGCATGGCTCGCCGAACGCGCCCGCAAACACGACCGACCGATCCCAGCCGAACTCGAAGCACTCCTCACTGCGGTTCGGATCGCTCCTGACAACCGGACGCCGCTGCCTGTTGGCGTGTACACTGACGAGCCACCGTACGCCGAGCGCATCGAACGCGAAGGGTCGACCGGCGAAGATCCGGATCTGCCGGTCGGTGTGTTCGATGAGTCGACCGAAACCGAAGACGCATCCGAGCGAAAAGCGACCTAAAGCCGGTATCTTCTTGTGTGCAACAGCCCATAATCCGGTATGTCAAGTGGGGCCTTTGGCGGCGATCTAACACTCACCTCGGCCGACCACCGTATTCTACAGTATCTCGCCGATGGGGCCGATTATCCCGCGTTGATCGCCTCGAACACGGGCCTCCACATCCCGCTTGTCGAACGACGCTGCAAGCGGCTCGAAACCCTTGGGCTCATTGAGCCGGCCAGCAGCGAAGTTATTTATCGACTCACTGATCGCGGTCGACAGTTGGCCGAGTCGCCGTAGCTCAGTGTCGGCGTGGATCGTCCGAGACACCCCAGAGCACGCGGTAGGCCACATATCCGATTACAATCGCGAACAGTGCCAGCCCAACGGTTTCTGCCAGCCGTACGGTCGCCCACATGAGTCGGGTGAGCCATTGGATCGTGACGAACCCACCGTAGATGACCGCGGCGACCGCCAGCCCAGCCACCAGTGCGCGGAGGCGTTCCATACGTTCTTGATCGAGTCGTAGCCAAAAAAGCGATGTCGGTTCAGTCGGTCAGTCCGTAGCCGCGTTTGAACAGGGCGATGTCGACTGCAATTACGACCCCCGTTGCAGTCGACAACACACCCAGTGAGATGAGTGGGTCGACCTCCGCAACACCCAAAAAGCCGTAGCGGACACCGTTGACCATGTACACCATCGGATTGAGCAACGAGATATCCCGGAGTAGTGGCGTCAGATCGTTCAGCGAGTAGAACACCGCCCCAAAGAACACCAGCGGGCGGAGCAGAAACTGGTTCATCATCGTCAAATCGTCGAAATCATCCGCCACGAGCCCACCGACGATGCCTAGACTCGAAAACAGCAGCGTGATAACGAGTATGAAGGCGATCAAGAACAGTGGCTCCTCGACCGGTACAGGCTGGTAGAGCCCACTGATAATCCCGAAGCCCAACACCGCGATAAGCGTGCCAACGAGCACGCCGCGCAACGCCGACGAGAGCAGATACGCCAACACCATCTGAGTGTACGACAGCGGCGAGGTCAGTGTTTCGTCGATATACTCGTTCCAGCGGCCGTGAAAAATCGAAAACGAGGCGTTCTCAAAAGCGTTCGAAACAGCCCCAAGCACGACGAGGCCGGGCAGAATGAACAGGATGTACGGAACGCCGATGATCTCGCCGACCCGCGTGCCGAGGACGACACCGAACACTGAAAAGTAGAGCACGTTCGTAATAAACGGCGGAATGAACGTGTTTTTCGGCCGGCGCACGTACCGCAGAATCTCGCGTTTGACCAGCGTATAAAAGCCAGTCGGAACGCCAATCGAAGCGGCCGCACGGTCGACGACGCTCACTGTCGACCTCCATCAGGGACGACCTGCGGTCGGTCAGCCGGTTGCTCGGAATCGTCTTGATCGCCTGAATCAGTAGTGCGCTCTTCGGGCGTCGCAGCCGGTTCGTCGGTTCTGGTCATCTCGACGAAGATCTCTTCGAGCGATGTCCGTGCGATTTCGAGGTCGACGATCTCCAAGCCGGCTCGATCAAGCTCGCGAACAAGCTCCGGAGCAACGAGGCCACCTTCGCGGGCGGTGACTTCGAGTTGGTGGCCATCGAGGTCGACTGTGTCGATGCGAGAATCGCCAGCCAACAGATCTGGCGTCGTCGCTGGCGGATCGCGAAGTTCGACGAGAATTCGATCCGCACCGCGGCCTTTGAGTTCATCAGGCGTTGCAACTGCCCGGACACGTCCGGAATCAAGAATCGCAACCTGATCACAGAGCCGTTCGGCCTCCTCAATGTAGTGAGTAGTCAGAAGAATCGTCGTTCCCTGTTCGTTGAGTTCGGTGACGAGCTCCCACAGATCCCGGCGGAGTTGGACGTCGACGCCCGCACTCGGCTCGTCGAGAATCAGCAGATCCGGATCGGTAATGAGCGCACGAGCAAGCAGGAATCGGCGTTTCATCCCACCGGAAAGCCAGTCGAATCTGGTATCGCGCTTATCGTAAATGCCCACCTTCTTCAGTACCTCGTCGGCACGCTCGCGAGCTTCGTGAGCTGGAATCCCGTGGTAGCCGGCTTTGTGTTCGAGCACCTCTCGGATGGGGAAAAAGCGGTCGACGTTGAACTCTTGGGGAGCCAAGCCAATCGCGTTTCTGGCCTGTTGGTAGTCGGCTTCGACATCGTGCCCGAAGACGCGAGCAGTGCCGCCGGATCGTCTGACCAGCCCGACGAGAATATTGATAAACGTCGTTTTGCCCGCGCCGTTGGGGCCAAGCAGCCCGAAAAAGCTGCCTTCAGGAACGGTCAACGAGACGCCGTCCAAGGCGGTTACGTTTTTGTACTCCTTTCGTAGGTCGGTGATTTCGAGGGCGGGTTGGCTCATTCAGTCGCCTCCAGACGACCCTCAATGTCGACGGCGTGCTCGATGAGATCGAACACGGCCCGGTCGGCCACGCTGTAGTAGGTCCATCTGCCATCGTTGCGGGTCCTCACAAGCCCTGAGTCGGTGAGACACCGCAAATGGGTAGCGACAGTAGACTGAGGCGCGTTCAGTGCGGTCTGGAGTTCACAGACACAGCACTCGCCGTCCCGAAGTGCTAACAACAGCCGGATGCGCTGTACGTTCGAGAGTGCTTTATAAACACAAACCACTCGTTCAGCAGTCTCAGGGTCACCTGCCCGTTCGCGCAGCCCGTCGACTACTGCGTTCGGATCATCGTAGAGCCGACTCAGCGAGTCCGGAAGCTCGCTAGTCGACCCGGTTGAATCACTCATATCGTAATTCTACGATATGGACGGCCGCCTAAAGTCTAAACGGTTCGGCGAGCTTAGTTGAGTCGTCTGTGGCCGTCTTGAGGTCTTCGGGAGAGTCATGTTCGACAAACGGGCGATAGATTCGACTGGCGTCGTGAGTAATTGAGACTTACTCAACGAGTAGCCACCAGCGACGACAGGCGTATCAACGAAGGGGAAGACAGTTATCGCCGCCGCCCAGTGAACCCATATGAGTATTCTCGCCACCGCACGGGCGGTTATCGAAGCAGAACCGGTCTGTGATAGCTGTCTTGGGCGGGTGTTTGCCGACCGGAGCTTCGGCCTCTCGAACGCCGAGCGGGGCCGTGGGCTCCGAATCGCGGTCGCACTCGACGATGACGAACCTGACAAACCTGTCGACTCCGCCGAGTGTTGGGTCTGTGAGGGCGAATGCGGTCGCTTCGACGAGTGGGCCGAACAGGCAGTCGACGCACTGGGAGAGCCGGCCCCGGAGTTCGAGACCTATCAGGTCGGCACGAAAACCCCGCCGCTGATCGAAGAAAACGACGAGTTGCTTCGGCTAGACGCCGGACTCTCTGAAGACGCCGGCGAGTTATTTAAATCGAACATGAACCGCGAGGTCGGCAAACGGATCGGCCGCCAAACCGGGACTGACGTTGAGTTCGGTCGGCCGGACGTCCAGATCACACTCGATATCGAGAACGACCGCGTCGAGGCGAAGCTCAACTCTGCATTTGTTTACGGTCGCTACCGGAAGCTCGAACGCGACATTCCACAGACTGAGTGGCCTTGTCGGGAGTGCCACGGCAGTGGCTACAAGGGGAAGTTAGCCTGTGACTACTGCGATGGAACGGGGTATCTGTATCCCGAGAGCATCGAGCAGTTGACCGCACCAGTTGTCATGGACGTGATGGACGGCACCGAAGCCACCTTCCACGGCGCGGGTCGTGAAGACGTCGACGCCCGGATGCTGGGTACGGGTCGGCCCTTCGTCATCGAGATCGAAGAGCCCCACCGCCGCCGAATCGATACCGAGCGACTACAAGGAGATATTAACGCCTTCGCGGAGGGGAAAGTCGAAGTCGAAGGGTTGCGGCTGGCCGACTATGAGATGGTCGAACGCGTCAAAGAGTTGGACGCCTCGAAAACGTATCGCGCGTTCGTGGAGTTCGAGGACGAGGTGAGCAACGAGCAGTTACAAACAGCCATCGAGGCGTTGGACGGCGCGAGAATCGAACAGTACACCCCAGAGCGCGTCGACCACCGGCGGGCGGGACTCACCCGCATTCGAGATGTCCTTTCTGCAGATGCGAAACTCGAAGACGCTCGCCATGCAGTAGTCGAGATCCACGGCGAAGGCGGGCTCTATATAAAAGAGCTCATCTCGGGAGACAACGACCGCACTGAGCCGAGCCTCGCCGGCCTGTTGAGTGTGGGCGCAGTTGTCACTGATCTTGACGTGTTGGCCGTTGAGGGCGTCGACGAACCGTTCGAGCGCGAGGAATACTTTATACAGTAATGACTTCCTACCGGATCGGCGTCGACGAGGCTGGCAAGGGTCCCGTGCTGGGACCAATGGTTGCGGCCGCCGTCCGTGGCGATGTTGGAGAGATCCCGGATGGCGTCACGGATTCAAAACGACTCTCGGCAGCCAAACGCGAGTCAGTAGCCGCTGAACTCCACGAGAAACCTGAATTTGCCATCGGGGTCGGCGTGGTAACAGTCGAGGAAATCGACACTCCCGAAACGGATATGAACCGACTAACGGTTGCCGCACAGGTCCGAGCGATTGCGCAGGTCGCCGCCGCAGGCGACAAGGCAATCGTTGATGCCGGTGATGTCTCCGAATCCCGGTTCAGTCGGCGTGTTACCGAGGGCGTTGCGGCCGAAGGCATCGAGCTCTCGGTGACAGCCGAACACGGAGCCGACGACAGCCACGCGTTGGCGGCCGCAGCCAGCATTATCGCCAAAGTCGACCGTGATCGCCGAATGGAACACATTGGCGAACAGTACGACAGGCCAGTCGGCAGCGGCTATCCAAGCGACCAAACCACACGCTCGTTTTTAGCAGCGTACATCGAAAGCGAAGGCGAGTTACCCGAGTGTGCGCGTCGGTCGTGGTCGACGTGTGCGGATCTCATCGCGGCAGCAGAACAGTCCGGACTCACGGACTTTTAAGTAGGCAGTGCCTACTGAGTTGTCGAGTCGCTCACGGTGATGGGAACGACTCGTTGGTCGTTTACCCATAGAGAGCGTCATTCGGTGGCTGAGCTATCTTCCTCACTGAGTTGGTCGACCGGTTCGGTCGACGCCGAGGGGGTTGGGAGTCGGCTGATCGTCACGAAGCCGACCAGCATTGAGGCGAGACCAACGATGAGAAACGCCGACATCGCCTCGCCCGTGGTGTTGAGTCCCATAAACAGCGTAATGAGGCCAACAGCAACCGCACAGACTCCGAAGACTGCCCGCGAAAGTCTCGACACCAGTTTCCCGACTACTACTCGAAGGCTGCGCGCTGCAGCGTCATCTGCCCGTGAGTCGGATGCCATCTATGTGGTCTTTGTGTACCAGATAGAAAATCTGTCGATTCTGTATGACGTCTGTCAGACGATATCAGTTACTTTCGGTCGACTGAAACAACAAAACCAGAGATCAGCCGGGAAATGATTGTAAAACGATATTTCTGTCGACGCTCAGCGGTCGGTCATCAGCCGCCGGAGGATGTCACCGTAGGCAGGGCGGGTGACTGTCACACCGACGAGCACACCGAGGATGGTGAAGATGGCGAACCCGCTGAGGTCACCGAGTCCGAGCGCGAACAGCGGCGACATGGCGATAATCGTCGTCGCGGCGGCGACCCCGATCACCCAGAAGGCCTTCTTGAACCGTGAATCGAAGACCTTCCGGCTCGAGACATCGCCCTCTGACATCACCTCATCGGCGATGATGATCAGGTCATCCACCCCCGTTCCGATCACCGCAATAAAGCCGGCGAGCACGGCCAGATCCAGCGGATAGCCGAGATACGCCGCAAATCCAAGCAGGATCACCACCTCCGAGAAGGCGGTGAGGATCATCGGGAGGGCGACTTTCGGTTCGCGGTATCGCAGGAAAACAACACCTGCGACCGACAGCACCGACAGAATTCCGACGATCAACGCGTTGGTTCGGAAGTTCTCACCCTGTGTCGGTGAGATGAACGAGGTCGTCCCACCGAGTACGTCGAGTTCGGCCGGCAGCGCGCCAGCACGCAGATTGATCGAGATGCGCTGGGCCTCATCGAACGACGTGGTCGTCAGGATGAAGTTTGGATTGTCTGCCCACGAGCCACTCCGCATGCTGTCAGCGAGCCCGGGGTTCATCCCGAAGGAGTTGACGACCTCATCGTCGACCACAAGCAGCAGACACGGATCAGTGCTTTCGGGGTTTTCTTCGTAGGTACACTGTGAGCCACCCTCACTTGCGAGACCTGTATCGACGGCCTTCTGTTGGAACTCCCCTGCGGACTCTTCGCGGACGGTCACCGGCACGTGTGGGCCGCTTTGGTCGTCTTGGGTCGCCGTACTGATACTCTGGAAGTCGTCGCGTGTCAGTGCGGCGCGCTCGGTCGTGTAGTTGCCGTCATCGCCGGGATGGTAGATGTCGACTCGGACGTCGCCGCGTTCCTGCAGCAGGTCGATAACGTCCTGACGGCCCTCACCAGGCACCTCAACGAGGATGTAAAACTCCCCGGTGGCAGTTGAGACTTCTTGGACGGTACTTCCCGACAGTCCGGCCTGATTGACTTGGCCTTCGATTACCTCAATTGCCTCCTCGCGGGTTGCCGCGGTGACACCGTTTCTGATCTCGTCGTACTCATAGCCGGCGGCGTCCATCGCCTCGGCGAACTCAGCCTCGGAGACGTCCGGATCGACCATCTCGACAGTGCCGGGTTCGTCTTCGAACTCTTGGCGGGCAATTATATCAGTTGTATCCGTATCGGGTAGTTCATCGGCGACGGCTGCGGCCACTTGGGCCTCGCTATCACCGCCGAAGTCGACGTCTTCGGCAGTCATGCCGATCAGTGGCGCACGAATTCGGGTGCCGCCGGCCAAATCAAGCCCGTAGACGAGATTCGTAAAGCCTTCGGCCTGCTGGGATTCGTTGCCGAGTTCGCCATCATCCGGCGCGCCGATTGTTGGCGAGAACAGCGCGAAACCCGCCGCCAGCACGATGACGATCAACATTACCAGCCGCCAGTTTTCTTTGAGTGTCGAAATCATCGTTTGACCCCCTCATGAACGTACCAGCGAAGCAGTGTGACGTTCAACAGATACGTGTTCATTAGATCGGCCATCAGTCCAATCACCAGAATCAGCCCGATGGCAGTCATGATCTGGATACCGAACAGATAGGCCAGCACCGTCATCACAGCCATCGCTGCCATCGAGGTGAGCGTCATCGTCACCCCGGTTCGCATCGCACGATACGTCGACTCATAGAAGTCCCCAGTGCGTCTGAGCACGCTATTGTTCAACAGAATATCCGAGTCGACGCTGTATCCGATCAACATCAACAGGGCGGCGACAGTCCCGAGTGTGAGATCAATCCCGAGGAGATTCATCATTGCCAGCGGAATCATAATATCGGAAAACGCCGAGGCGACGACTGCAACCGATGGAACGAACGTCCGAAACATCACGAACACAAGAAGGCTCATGCCACCGAACGCAACGAGGACGCCACCGAGTGCGAGCAGTTGGGTATCAGAACCGAACGCCGGCGAGACCTGGTCAATCGTCAGTATCTCAAAGCCGGCGTCATTCGCCTCGGATTCCAACTGTGTTGAATCAACCTCACCCTCACCAAAGGAGACGAGATACGATCCATCAGCGGGGACCTGCTGAACGGTTTGTGGTTCGGCACTGAATGCCTCGTCTATCTGCTCACGTGGGTTGTCCCCCTCGACTTCAATCTGAAGCTCCGTGCCTCCTGTAAACTCCAGTCCTAAATTCGCTGGAGCACCCGTCATCACGTACCAGCCGAAAATCACCAACAGTGAAACCGCAAGCACCGCCAGTGGCACAGCCACCAGCTGGCGGTTCGAATAGTCGGTGTAGTCGACCTCCGGTACAGCGATATCAACCATACCGTGTGCTCAGACAGGGCGTTGAATAAGCTTTCTCATGTCCGAGACCGTGACAGTTAGGTGCGTACTACCGCACTGAAGGCTACGGTAGGTACCGAATACTTACCACACCGGGTTCGGAACGAATCTCGACTCGGTTGACACCCAGACGGGCTGCACGCGAAAGCGTTGCTTCGTGGTCGTCAATAACGCTGTCGACCGCGTCTTCGGTGCCGTCTTCGGGCACACTCACAACATGAATTTCACCAATTCCGGCACGTGGCTCACGAGTTAACTCACCGACGGGCTGGTCGGCTGCAATCTCGCGTTCTTGGGTTGTGGGTGGCTCCTCGCTGTGTTCGACCGAAAGCGGTCGACGGTCGTCGATCTCGATGAGTTGCCACGACACCTCAAGCGGCGGGTCCGGTGACACTGTCCCCTCAATAGCGTCGTCGACTTCGACGCCGGGATTCGACGCGAGTGCGTGTACCTGCCCGTCGTCGACGTCTTTCAAGACCGCTGACTCGTCGTCGGCGTGTGTAACCAGAAACGTCCCGTCTTTCTGTGCTGCGGAGGTAGTCATTGATTGCTGATTGGTCCGAAGGGATTTCGGCGTTTCGTCACGCACTCACCGCGAAAGCAGGTAATGGGCAAGACCCATGCCGGCCAGCATAATCGCCGGTGGGCCAATAGCCGCAAGCTGTGGCAACGCGTACAGTACGGAAACAACCGGCCCGAACACGCCGCTGGCCGGAGGCCGGTCGACGGTCTCGCCGTCGAGTTCGAAGCTTTCGGGCATCGAGATAATCGCAGCCACATAGAGCGACACCAGAAACGCCACCCCCGTGAGTGCGATGATCGTATCGTAGCGTGGGTGGTAGGCCAGCCCTTTGCGGTGTTTTCGGGCGACAAGCAGAACCGGTGCGATCAGCGGGCCGGCTGCAAACAGCCCGACAACCACGATGAACGTCCGCGAGAGTGTGAGCGAGCCGCCGGGCGACCCAGCGGTTTCGGCGATCCAGACAACGAGACTGAACGTAAACAGGATGCCGACAAATGCGGCCGCAAGCGTCCCAAAGACTACGTACAGTTTGAACAGCAGCGAGTCGCCGTGTCGAAAGGCGTAGGGAAACGCCCCAAACACCCCGCGGTAGCCGTCTGCCATTAGTGGACGTAGACAGTCGACCGAATTAACGCCGTTGGATTCACTCCAGTGTGACGTCGGTAGTCGACCGCCCCTGTGATCCGACTGAGACTGCCAGTTTGTGGCACTGCCACATCCTGCCACAGAACCATATTATATCTTCCCATCCAGTTAACAACTGCAGCATGGTCTCCCTTCAAAGCGGTCCAGAGCTACTGATACTGTCGATCGTCCTCGTGTTGGTGTTATTTTTGTTGGTTCCCTTTGGGCTCAGCTACTGGGTGTACACGGATGCCGCACAACGCGGCCGCGACAACGCTGCCCTGTGGGCGGTTGTCGTCTTCGGTCTTACGGTCACGACACTGATCGGCGGGCTGGTCGCGGTTGGTGTTTATATACTCCTGTGAGTAGTCGCCTCAACTGTGCGGCTACCTGACTGAGAAACCATCCTACAACGCACCCAGAATTGGCCTTACAGTCCGACGAATACAATGAGCCGACGGCAACGATTTTACGATAGCCGACCGCTCGTAGTGGTATGTATCTGGATATCGGCAATGTCTTGGAGACATCGCCCGGCATCACCGAAGAGACACTTGAGCGCCTCGACACGCGTGTTGAGATCGCTCACGACCGAATCGAAGCCGGGATGGCCAACGACGAACACGGCTATGCCGCACTGAACCTCCCCGAAACCGTCGACACCGCCGAAATCCGCGAGGCGGTCGAGCCGTTTGGGACGCCCGAGGCTGTTTTGACCGTCGGCATCGGCGGGAGCGCGCTCGGGGCGGCGACAATCTCGGCTGCGCTCGCCGACCAAACCGACGTCGAGGCACATTTCCTTGATAACGTCGACCCTGAGGATACCGCCCGACTCCTTTCGTCGCTTCCGCTTGCGGAGACAGTCGTCAACGTCGTCTCCCGCTCCGGGACGACCGCCGAAACGCTGGCTAACTTCCTCGTCGTTCGAGAAGCGATGGACGACGCCGGCGTCGACTGGACCGAACAAACATTTGTCACCACTGGCGACGAGGGTAATCTCCGAAACCTCGCCGACAAACACGACCTGCCGTCACTCAAAGTTCCGGATGGTGTGCCGGGACGGTTTTCAGCACTCTCAACGGTTGGTCTGGCCTGTGGTGCGCTCCAAGGTATCGATATCGAGGGGGTTGTCGAAGGCGCGGCAAGCCAAAAGGCGAAACTCTCGGGATCGCTACAGGAATCGCCCGGCTACGCCTACGGTGCGGTTTGTTATGCGCTTGCAGAGCGCGGCGCGCTCACAAACGCGATGATGCCGTATGCTGAATCCCTCGAATACTTTGCCGAGTGGTTCGCCCAACTGTGGGCCGAAAGCCTCGGTAAGGAGGGCCTCGGCCAGACGCCAGCCCGCGCGCTCGGTGCGACCGACCAACACTCCCAACTCCAGTTGTACCGGGCTGGTCCGCGAGACAAAGTTGTCACGCTCGTCCGACCCCGGGAACGCGAGGACGTCGACATCCCCGAAACCGATCTCGAAGGCCTGTCGTATCTCGGCGGCGCGGGACTCGGCGAACTGCTCGATGCCGAATTCGAGGCAACTGAGGCAAGCTTGGCGGTCGAGGACATCCCTAATATCCGGATTGAGGTCGACGCTGTCGACGCCCACGGCATCGGTGAACTCTTGTATGCGTTGGAGGCCGCAACTGTGATCTACGGCGAGTTGGCCGGGGTCTCAACGTTTACTCAGCCGGCTGTTGAATGGGGCAAAAAGGCTGCCCGCGGATTGTTGGGTGGCGGCGAGTTCGCGGAGGCTGAGGCGGTTGCAGACAAACGCGAGTTCACCATCGAGTAGCGGTCACCACGAAAGACCCCTACTCGCAGTCGACAATCGGTGCGTCTAACAGGGAGCCGACGCTACGATACTGTAGGATGGAACAGTCATCGGAGCCGTCACTGTTCGGCCGACGAGTCCAACACATCGGCGAGGCGATCGTCGTCATCGTCGTCGCCTACATCTGTGCCAGCCTTGCGATCAGCTTGCTTACTCCAGTAGTCGACGGTGTCGCTGCCGGTGTCGAGTGGACGAACGCGACGCTCATCGCCCAGACCGTGATCCAGTTTACGGTACTGATGCTCGTCGTCGTCTGGTACGTTTGGTTTCTCGATGTGGATGAGTTGGTGCCGATACGTATTCCAGACGGACGAGCAATGGCGTTCATTGTCGGCGGAACGATTCTGCTACTCGCCTGTCAACTCGTGATCAACCGACTGCTCCAGTGGGCGGATTTCGCACCGGGGGACAATCAGGCTGTGCTCGCCGGTGTCGGCGATCCAACCTACTTTCTGGTGATGGTCCCCATCTCGCTGCTGTTTGTCGGCCCGGCCGAAGAGCTCCTGTTTCGCGGAGCCGTCCAAGGTCGACTGCGCCAGTCGTGGGGGATGTGGCCCGCCATCGTCACCGCAACTGTGCTCTTTGGATTGATCCATATTCCAGCGATCAGCGGCGGGTTTGGGGCCCAACTCTCCTATGCGCTTCTGGTTGGCATCTTGGGGCTCTTGCTGGGGTATCTGTATGAGTACACCCAGAACATCCTCGTCCCGTCGCTGATTCACGGCGCGTACAACGCGACGCTGTTCGGCCTGCTGTATCTCTCCGAAATCGGGCTGATCTAAGCGTCAGTTCGGGTTTTTCCGCGTGAGTTCAGTGCCACAGATCCGACACCGGTCGAGATGTTCGTCATATATTTGTCCACAGCCCTGACACTGGAACTGCCACTCGCGCTGTTCGGTGATGCCATCGCGGGCAATGACTTGGACGTCGACGTTGAGCCGTTCGGCGACGTTCTGCATTGCATAATCGTCAGTGACGAGCGTGCCGTCAAGTTCGAACGCCGCGGCGACGAGCAGGAGGTCGGTCTCCGAAAGCTCGTCGGCATCGCCGGTCTCGCCCGCCGCGCGGGTGATTCGCTCGACAGTGCCCTCCGAGGGAATGTGAATGTGCATTCCTGCCCCCTCCTCGGCGTCGAACCGGAAGGCGTGTTCGCCCTCCAGTTCCTCGTGGACCTGGGGGACAGAAGCGATATCCTCGTCAGTGTGGTACTCGTGAATAAACGCCGACGTATCGAGAATTTCCATTCGTTAACGGGTGACGACAATGTAGTCTTTGACGGCCTGCACCGTGCTGATCGGGATTTTGAGTCGACCGGCGTCGTCGGCCTCGAAGCCTGCCGAGTGGGCCGAAATCCCCTCGTTGGGAACGACGAGCAGATGCCGAAGCCCACCTGTTTTCATCTCCATTGTGATGTTGTACAGATCACCAAGCTCTGTTCCGTCATCGCCCATCACCGCTTTCCCTGAGAGGTTTTCGGCGAGTATGTTTACCATACGTTCGATACTTGGGCCGAATTATATAAACGCCACGGGGAGTGTCTGACGGCTGGCTGCTACAGTTGTGTGTAAGATCAACAAAAATGTTAACTCCACCCACACCCTTTTTCAACTGTCTGTGGCAACTACCGTCCTTACCGTTACTGCGATTATCCTCGCGCTAGGCATTACAGCCCAAGTGATCGCCAAACGGCTCAAAGTGCCGAGTGTACTGTTTTTGATTCTGATCGGTGTGCTGTTGGGCCCGACCGTCCTAGGGGTGGTTACTCCCGAGACGTTCGGCGGCGGACTGTCGACCGTTGTCGGGCTCAGCGTGGCGATTATCGTCTTCGATGGAGCTTTCCAGCTCCGCCGCGAAAAACTCGAACTCGCGCCGAAAGCGATCACCGGTCTGATGACTATCGGTGCAGGGTTCATGTTTGTCGGGACCGCCTTGGCCGTGCGGTTCTTTTTGGGGACCGGCTGGGGAATCTCGTTTCTCGTCGGTGCGCTGTTGATCGCGACAGGCCCAACAGTTATTACACCGATTTTCGAGGTGATTACCGTCCGCGAACACGTCGAGACCACTTTCGAGGCCGAGGGGATCTTTAACGACGTGACGGCTGCAATTCTGGCGATTGTCGTCTTTGAGACCCTAGTCGTCGAGTCGACGCCCACCGCGTTGCCGGGTGGGTTTCTGGCTCGGCTGGCAATCGGCGTCGGTGTCGGCCTCGCGATTGCATTCGGCATCCGGACCGTGCTTCGACAGCTACAGATTCCGGCCGACGACGCCCCACGGGTCGCCCGCCTTGTCGTGTTGGCTGCGGTGATTTTGGCCTACGGTCTTTCGGAGGCATTGTTCTCCGAAACGGGGGTTGCCGCGGTTGCCACTGCAGGCATCGTTTTGGGCAACACGGAGTTGCCACACCGCGAGTCGATCCACGAGTTCAACCGGGATCTCACGCTGATCGTGCTGGCGATCGTCTTTATATCGCTCGCCGCACTGATCGATTTCGATGCGCTGGTCGGGCTGGGTCTCGGCGGGCTCGCGGTTGTCGTCTTCGTTACCCTCGTCATCCGACCGATCACGGTTGCGCTGTCGGCTCGGGACAGACAGTTTACCCGAAACGAAAAGCTGTTTTTGAGTGCTGTGGGCCCACGCGGAATCATTCCTGCCAGTATTGCGACGCTGTTTGCCATCGAACTCCAGGCTGCCGGGCAGTTCGAGGAGGCCCAAGTGCTTGCTGGAACCGTCTTTCTGGTGATCTTCACAACCGTTCTGTTGCAGGCTGGCCTTGCCAGACAGATCGCAGGCGTACTTGATGTGATACCAATGCCAACGATTATTATCGGCGGCGGCCGCGTCGGCCGCATGCTCGCCGAACGATTGGAGAACCGCAACGAAAACGTCATTCTCGTCGACGAACGCGCCGAAATCGTCGATGAGCTCCAGCGCGACGGCTACACTGCCCACCACGGCGATGGAACCGAAACAGGCGTATTGGAAGCCGTCGAAACCGCGAGAGCCAGACGGATGGTTGCCGCAACAGGTGATGACGATACCAACCTGCTTGTAGCCCAACTCGCTCGGACCAAATTCGACATCGAAGACGTACTTGCACGGGTCAACGAACCCGAAAACGTCCAGACGTTCGAGGCGCTTGATGTGACTGCAATCGATGCCTCTCAGGCGACCGCGTGGTCGATTGACAACGAGATCGAACGCCCCGAGTTGGCCCACTGGATGACCCAACTCGGTGAGGGCCATGACGTCCAAGAGATCGAGTTGACTGCCGACGATCTGGTCGGCCAGACTGTCAGCGAGGTCAACGCCGAAATTCCGGACGGCTGTATCATTGCCGTCATCGGCCGGAACGGTGAGACACACGTCCCGTCGGCGGGCGAACGACTCGAAGCAGGCGACCACGTGACGTTCCTCGGGTCCAAAGACGCCGTTGGCGGTGCAGTCCGGCGGTTTCACCCACAGGACTGAACGGCTCAAACAGGAGTCCGGCCAGCCGACAAGTTGAAACACTTAACACCGACGCCCCACTGTCTTCCGACAAAGCGACCTTCTGGAGTTTTATCCCATGTCTGAGCAACCCACCTCACTGCGTACACCCATCGTCGCCGTCCTCGGCCACGTTGATCACGGCAAAACCAGCCTCCTCGATAAGATCCGCGGCTCGGCGGTCAGCGAGGGCGAAGCCGGCGCGATCACCCAGCATATCGGCGCGACTGCCGTCCCCCTCGAAACCATTTCCGAGATGGCCGGCTCACTTGTCGATCCCACCGACTTCGATCTGCCGGGCCTGCTGTTTATTGACACGCCCGGCCACCACTCGTTTTCGACACTTCGAGCGAGAGGTGGCGCACTCGCCGATATCGCCATTCTGGTCGTCGACGTCAACGACGGCTTTCAGCCCCAAACCGAGGAGGCAATCGACATTCTCCAGCGCACGGGGACGCCGTTCGTCGTCGCCGCTAATAAAGTCGACACCACACCCGGCTGGAACCCCGAAGTCGACTCGCCGATCAAAGCCAGCTACGACAGCCAAAGCGACAACGCCCGGGGTCGGCTTGACGAAAACCTGTATAAAGTAATTGGCCAACTATCAGACCGAGATTTCTCGGCAGACTTCTATTGGCGCGTCCAGAACTTCCAGAAGAATATCGGTGTCGTCCCTTGTTCGGCGCTCACTGGCGAGGGCGTCCCAGACGTGCTGGCCGTGCTCATGGGGCTTTCCCAGCGGTTTATGAAAGCCGAAATGGAGATTGACGTCGACGGGCCGGGCCAAGGGACTGTTCTTGAAGTCAAAGACGAACAGGGCTTCGGCGCGACGCTGGATGTCGTCGTCTACGATGGGATCATCCGTGAGGGCGATACCATCGTCGTGGGCGCGAGCAACGAACCGATCGTCACCGAGATTCGCGCGTTGCTCCAGCCGCGGCCCAACGCCGAGATTCGGGTCGAAAAACGCTTCGAAAACGTCGACAGCGTCACCGCGGCGGCAGGTGTCAAAATCGCGGCTCCAGACCTTGATAAGGCGATTGCCGGTGCGCCCGTTCGAGTGGTTCGAGACCGAGACAAACACGAAGTCATCGAGGAGGTCAAAGCCGAGTTGGCCGAAATCGAAGTCGAGACCGAAGAGGAGGGCGTTGTTGTCAAAGCCGACACCCTTGGAAGTTTAGAGGCGATGGCCAATGCGCTTCAGGAGGCCGAGATCCCGATTCTTCGGGCAGAGGTCGGCGATATCGCCCCACGCGACGTGGCCGTCGCGGGCACCGCACGAGAGGCCGAACACAAAACGATTCTGGGATTCAACGTCGAGGGGTTGCCGAACGCCGAACGCGAACTCGATCACTCGGAAGTAACACTGTTTGAGGACGACGTGATCTACCAACTCGTCGAGGAGTACGATTCGTACGTCGAGGAAATGAAACGGTCCCAACAGGAGACGATTCTGGACAAAATTATCCGACCCGCCCGGTTCCAAATCCTTCAGGATCATACGTTCCGGCAGTCGGATCCTGCTGTTGTTGGCGTCGAAATTATGTCTGGGACGATCAAAAACAATACGAACGTCGCCAAATTCGAGAACAACGAACCCGACCGTGTCGGCCAGCTTTCAGGAATACAGGCCCAAGGAGAAGACGTCTCGCAAGCACGAGCTGGCGAACGCGTCAGCATTGCGATTGACGGCCCAACCGTGGGTCGAGGGATCGAAGAGGGCGACGAGCTATGGGTCGACCTCCCTGAAAAACACGCCAAAATTCTCGAACAGGAGCTATCGGACGATATTCCGGCCGACGAACTTGAAGCCCTCTCGGGGTATCTCAACAAACGCCGCAAGCGCGATCCGTTCTGGGGCAAGTAGCTGACTCGCGAGCATCTCCATTTCACGGGACGCAACTGAACCGCGAGCAGTTGCATTCGTCGGAGACAGTCGACGCCAAACCAGCCGCAGCTGATTCAAACAGATTTTGCATGTTGTTTTCTAATATTCAAACAACCTTGCCATGGATTAATGTATAAGTGTATCGAGTCCCTACTAACGGATGGGTGAATCGATATGGCAACGACAAAATCACAGCATCAAAGACGGGTTGTGAACAGCCAGTTATCGCGGTTCGATCTCCTGTTGGTAGCCATTCCGCTGGCACTCGCCGCAGGAATTGCGAGCTCGTTCGTCGTTGCGATCCCGTTTTTCGTTGGGGTTGCAACGGGTGCCGTTGTTGCGGCAACGCTCGTCGGCTACGGTCTCTATACGCTAATGGGCGAGCCGTCGACGTCGAACGAACAATCCACAGCGCCTAAAGACCATACCTCTAGTGAGTGACCTGCAACCACGTGTTTCAGCCACACTTGTGGCTTTTGCTGACCAAGATCACTACTAGTCTGGACAGTTTCGATCAGTAGTTGAATATGAACGGGAGAGTAAGCAGTCACAGTAGCTATTGGGACAGGCAGCGTCTCTCCTGTAGGTGAATCGAAATGCCAGCAACCGACACACAAAACGAGCGCGTTCGGGTCGACTACTCGCGGTTTGATCTGCTGTTGGCCGCGATTCCGATAGCACTGTTGAGCGGCCTGTTGAGTTCGGTGCTGTTGCCGATTTCGCAGGCTGCGGGACTCGTGGTCGGGGCTGCAACCGCCGCTGTGATTGTCGTCTACAGCATGTGCGAACTCGTCCGGCTTGATTCGCCGGCCCCCGAGCGGCCACGTGAGTTCGGAGAGGCTCCACAGACTCGACGTCTGTCTGCCGAACGCGATCAGGCGAGTATATAACGACAGATGTCGCAGGCCGTATGCCAAAGTCGACAATGAGGGCTGGAGCTACTGGAGTGAAACTGAGAGAACCGCTTAGGGCTGTTATCGACCAGTCGGCGTAATTCCGTCGCCGACAGCGTTCATTACTTGGAGTACTGCACTCGCAGCAAGTCCTTGGGCGACCTCACGTTGGGTTTCGGCATCAAGGCCACCGTCAAGTTCGTCAGGATCCGGCGAGTAGCCAGCAGTTACCGGATGGCCAGCCGGTGGGTCGACGGCGACGGTTGCGGTTGCGCCGCTAGCGGTTGCGAGTTCGGAGCCGACCTGATAGCCTTCTGGAAGATACGACTCTGTTTCGGCAACGATGCCGGCCACCGCATGCCGGAGGGCGTCCTTTTGACCAGCCGATAGCTCTTCGATGCTCGTTGTCCGGCCCCCACCAACTGGCTGCCCTCCGGATCCGGTGTAGTTTCCGTTCATGTGAAAGGTAGTTTCTGTTGGTGTGGTACCGGTAAAAAGGCGTCGCCGCCGACAAAGGCTCTCTGGGCGCTTCAGTGGCGCTTAGAACATCGGCTCGCTCTCGCCGTACGCCGCCAACATGACGGCAGCGGTGTAGCTTCCCTCGCGTGGTTCGACAGTCGACAGCGCCACATCGCGGTCAGTGATCGTCCACTCGCGCAGCTCACAACCGGCATCAAGCCCACGACGGATGTCGGTTTCGACGCGCGTTGGATCCGTTCCATGGGCCTCATAAAACAGCCCCGGCCCCGGCCCGGTTGCCCAGCCGATTCCCGTTGCGATTTTGTCTGTCTCGCTGTCGGGGCCAACAACGACCTTGCTCTGGACAACGGTCAGGCGATTGCCTGCAGGCCCGAGATCCGGGGCTTCGTCGACGACCGCGAGTTCTCCCTCGGCAGGGATAACAGACGAGACCGTAATCAGATTGTAGTTATGAAGGTTCGCGTCGGCAAGCGCGGCGTCGTAGGCCGCCATCTCGGTTGGAGCGACGCCCACCCCGCCTGCGACGTGAATTGTAGTCATTGACGAGACTGGACGCCCAGGAGGGTAATCGGTTACGGATCGGCCGCCTCAGTACTGGTAGCGAACGACACCGTTGTCGGTTTCGCCGCGGTCGAGTTTCTCGCGTGCGTGTTCGATATCTTCGCGGGTGACGGTTGTTCGGTCGGTACGAATTGCAAACATCCCGGCCTCGGTTACCAGACTCTCGATGTCTGCGCCACTGTAGTCATCAAGATCTTCGGCCAACTCCTCGAAGTCGATTTCGTCGTCGACGTTAATATCGCGGGTATGGATCTCCAGAATCTTCCGTCGACCTTCGGGTCCGGGCTTCGGCACCTCGATGAGGCGGTCAAACCGGCCGGGCCGGAGAATCGCCTCATCGAGCATGTCGTACCGGTTGGTTGCGGCCATGATACGAATCTCGCCGCGGTCGTCAAAGCCATCCATCTCACTGAGAAGCTGCATCATCGTTCGCTGGACCTCAGCATCGCCGGAAGTTTTCGAGTCAGTCCGCCGAGAGGCGATGGCGTCGATCTCGTCAATGAAGACGACTGCGGGTTCCTCTTCGGCCGCCAGCGCGAACAGATCTCGGACGAGGCGGGCTCCTTCGCCGATAAACTTCTGGACTAGCTCTGAGCCGGTCATTTTGATAAAGGTCGCATTGCTTTCGTTAGCCACAGCCTTCGCCAGCATCGTTTTGCCGGTACCCGGTGGACCGTGCAGCAACACACCTGCCGGCGGTTCGATGCCGACCTGCTCGAACTGTTCGGGATTCTCAAGCGGATCCTCGACAGCCTCTCGGACTTCACGGATCTGTTCGTCGATGCCACCGATGTCCTCATAGCTCACGTCGGGCGATTCGGTGACCTCCATCGCTTGGGCCCGTGAGTCGGTTTCGTCATCCAACACCAACTGGATACCGAACGACTCGTTGATCGCCACGCGGTCGCCGTTTTCGATCTGGTCGTACAACTGCGGTGAGACCTCCGTGAGAACCTCTTGGTTGTTACCGTGCTGTTTGATGATGACGTTGCCCTCGTCAGTCAACTCCTCGACGCTGGCGATGTACAGAGCGGAGGTTTTGAGTGCCTCATTGCGCTCTTTGAGTTTTGACACCTCGTTTTGAAGCTCGCTGCGGCGGCTGGTCGCCTCGGTGAGTCGGCCGTCGAGTTCCTCGTTTACTTCGACAAGCCGAAAGAAGTGTTTGCGAATTGCCGTCAGCCGCTCGGCTGTCGACATATCGGGATCGAGATCAAGCCGTGGCCGGTCAGGAAGCGACGGGCTACGTGACATTTGTTAGCCGTGGTTGGTGCCGGAGTTACATGTGCCTTCGGGTCGCTGGCAAACCTTGTGTCGACTGTCAGACCACCACCTATCAGCGCGACCAGCATTTCTGCGCCGATACCACACCGTAGCCACTGCCTACCGAAGCTCGTCGATGCGCTCTAGGTACTCGCCGTACACCGACAGTGCCGACTCGATTGGCTCGGCGGTCGTCATATCAATGCCGGCGACTCCGAGCGCCTCGATTGGATAAACGCTCCCGCCGGCTTCGAGCATGTTGCGGTAGTCGGCGGCTGCCTGTTGTCCAGGCTCGCCGTCCTGTCGAATTCGCTCAACAATGGCGACTGCTGCCGAGATACCCGTCGCATACTGGTAGACGTAGAAGTTGTAGTAGAAGTGTGGAATCCGCTGCCACTCGCGTTTGATGTGGTCGTCGACCTCGGCCAGATCGTAGTAACTCGACTTGAGTTCGCCGTACAGCTCGTCAAACACAGCAGGCGTCAGCGGCTCGTCGCGTTCGGCCCGTTTGTGGATTTGTTGTTCGAATTCGGCGAACATGGTTTGCCGAAACAGTGTCGACCGAAACCGTTCGAGATACTCATCCAGCACATGGAGTCGGAGTTCGTCATCGTCGACGGTCTCCAACAAGTAGTGAGTCAGTAGGGTCTCATTAACCGTGGAGGCGACTTCGGCGACGAAGATCTCGTAGCCTGCATCATGCCATGGCTGGCTCTCCTGTGCCAGCTCCGAGTGCATCGAGTGGCCCAACTCGTGGGCGAGGGTAAACAGTGAGGCGATATCGTCCTGATAGTTCATCAGAATGAACGGCTGGGTGTCGTACGTGCCCGACGAAAACGCCCCCGAGCGTTTGCCTCGGTTCTCGTAGACGTCGACCCAGCGACTCTCTAGACCCTCGGCCATCCGCTGTTGGTAGGCCTCGCCTAACGGCTCGACAGCATCGATAATCCACTGTTTGGCCTGTTCGTATTCGACGGTTGGGCCCTCCTCGCCCGTGAGCGACATGTACAGATCCCACGATTCCAGTTGGTCGACGCCCAGTGTGTCGGCTTTAAGTTCTGCGTGGCGGTAAAGCAAATCGAGGTTATCCCGAACGGTCTCGACGAGAGTATCATACACCTCGACCGGCACGTTTGGCCCATCGAGAGCTGCCTCACGGGCTGTCTCGTAGTTTCTCGCCCGAGCGATTTTCACGTCTTTACGGACCTGTTTTTTAAGTGAGGTGCCGACGGTGTTGCGGACGTCCGCCCACTCGTCATAAAACGCTTCGTGAACCTGCTTTCGGAACGCTCGGTTTTCGTGTTTCTGGAGTTTCGTGAAGTTGCCCTGACTGATTTCGATTGCCTCGCCGTCGGGATTCTCGACAGTTGGAAACGTCATATCCGCGTTGGCGAGCATTGAGTACAGTTCGCTGGGTGAGCTGGTGACTTCGCCAAGTTCCGCGAGAAGCTCCTCGATTTCGGCTGACCGGGTGTGTGGTTTCGCCCGTAACACATCGTCGAAATACTGCTCGTAGTCGGCCAACGCAGGCTCGGTGTCGACGAATGTCTCGATATCTGATTCGGTCAGCGCTTGGAGTTCAGGCTCAATGTAGGAGACCGCACTCGAAGCCTCCGAGGAAAGCGCCTGTGCTTTTCCCGAAAGGGCTTGGTACTCTTGATTACGGGTATCTTCGCTGGCCCGAAGGTTGGCATACACGGCGAGTCGAGAGACTTCACGCATAATCTCCTCACGGAGTTCCAGGAGTTCTAAAAGGGTTTGGGGACTCTCTGTGACTCGTTTTTCGTACGCAGTGAGCTCTTCGATTCGGCCTGAGATTTCCTCGAAGTGTTCGGCCCACGCTTCGTCGGACTCAAAAATGCTTTCGAGTGCCCACTTGTGTTCGGTCTCGATCTCCTCGCGTTCGGGAACCGTACTCATGGCCGACTGAAGGCCGACAGCGGCCGTAAGTCTTGTTACTGGTCGACGCCGTCGCTGACCGAGCGCAACAGACGGCCTGCTGTGAGCGACTCGACCGCTCGGTTGCCAAACGCACGCCGTGCACGCTTGGTTGCCCCCGGGTCACGCTCGAAGCCGACGCCCGGATACACCACCTCTGACAGCACCAGTGGCTCGGGTGGGGCCGGAGGTGGTCGGGGGTCGACAGTCGAGGGACCCAGCAGCGCATCGATCCACTCCAGTGTCTGTTCGCCTGTCGCTACGTGCTGGATAACCGACACCAGCCGCCGGACCAACTCACGAGCAAAGCCGCCGGCTGCGAACTCGATTTCGAGAAACGCCCCACGACGAGTTAGTCGAGCCGACACACCCCGTCGAGTGCCGGTTTCGTCCGGCGTGAGGTTCCGAAAATCGTTGCTCCCACACAGCCGTTCGAGAGCCGCGCGGGCACGCTCGTCGTCGACCGGCGGTCGACCGTCGAGACTCTCGGTGTGCTTTGGGGCGTACAGATAGTAGGTGTATTCCCGGCGGACGGCATCGTGGGTTGCATGAAACGAGTCGTCGACATCGGCACTTGCCCACGCTCGGATCGTACCGGGCAGTTCGCTGTTGAGTGCTCGTGGCGTCAGCCAGTCGGGACACTCGAAGGCGACGGTTTGGGCGAGCGCAGACACGCCCCGATCAGTCCGACCAGCCGCTGCATAGCCTGACGGTTTGGCAGCATCCGCCGACAGAACCGAAAGCGATCGCAACGCATCGAACACCGTTGCCTCGACGGTCGGGACGTCGGGCTGGCGCTGAAAGCCGTAAAAATCGCGACCGTCGTAGGCAACTCGAAACGCACGCATCGCCGAACACTCAGGTTGGCCTACGTAAATACTCGGCGAGCGGTGATACATACGTAGCCGCTGACTACCCGGTGACTGTTCGGCAACTACTGCCTTACGAGCAGGTGTCGAACAGTGTACGCTATGAGTACCGACAGCAGTTCTCAGTCGACCGATCCAACCCATGACACTGGCGACGGCGACGACAGGCCGAATGTCGTTGTCGTCGTCATGGACACCGCTCGGGCCAAAGAAACAGTGCCAGCGGCGTCCGAACACACTCCAACGCTCGCGTCGCTGGCCGACAGCGGTACGGAGTTCACACAGGCCTACACCTCCAGCCCGTGGACGCTGCCGTCACACGTCTCGCTGTTCACCGGCTTATATACCGCCGCTCACGGAGCTCACGGCGGCCACACGTATCTCGATGCCGACCATGAAACACTGCCTGAGGCGTTTCAGTCAGCCGGTTACGAAACTGTCGGTATCTCAAACAACTGCTGGATCACCGGCGAATTCGGCTTTGATCGTGGTTTCGAGTCGTTTCGGAAAGGCTGGCAGTATCTCCAAAGCGACGTCGACACCGGGGCCATCGTCCGGGCGCACGGCGTTAGTGAGCGACTAACTGCGCTTAAAGAGCAACTAACTGCTGGCAACCCGGCAGTAACGCTGGCGAATGTCGCCTACGAGCGATATCTCTGCCGTGATAATGGGGCAGAGCGAACGACACAGTGGATCGACGACTGGCTCTCTCAGCGAGAAACGCGTGGCGACCACCGGCCGTTTTTCTTGTTTTGTAACTACATTGAACCGCATATCGAGTACGATCCGCCGCAAATCTATGCCGAGCAGTTCCTCTCAGACGAAGAACTCACTGAAGCAGCCCAACTTAGACAGGATCCACGGGCGTTCGATGTCGGTGAGTACGACCTCACAGACCGCGAGTGTGAGTTGTTGCGTGGACTGTATCAAGCAGAGTTAGCCTACGTCGACGCCCAAATTGAGGTTGTACGCAAATCACTACAAGCGGCCGACCAGTGGGAAAACACGATTTTCGTAGTGCTCGGCGACCATGGAGAAAACATCGGCGAATACGGCTTTTTCGGCCACCAGTACAACCTTCATGAGACGGTCGTTCACGTCCCCCTGATCATCACCGGTGGACCATTCGACGACGGCGGCAAATACAGGGAGTACGTTCAGCTGCTTGATCTGGTGCCTACACTGTTGGACACAACGGAGATTTCGGCATCTGCACTGGCGATGCAGGCCCAAGGCCAGTCATTCCACCCCGACTCAACGGCCACACCACGACAGGCCGTATACGCCGAACATATTCAGCCTCAGCCGACCGTCGAGTCACTCGAAGCCCGCTTCGGCGAGATCCCCGACCGTGTCCGGGCATTTGATCGCACACTACGGTCGATTCGAACCGATGGGTCGACATACATTCGCGGCTCGGATGGAAGCCGGTGGCTGTATCTCGCAGGCGACGAACACCACAACCGACGCACCGACCGCCCCACGCTGGCGGCGCGGCTGGATACTCAACTCGACGGCTGGCTCGGCACTGTCGAGCGAGATCGGACGACACAGACGGCCGTCGACATGAGTGCCGCAACCGAACAACGACTCGCGGATTTAGGCTACATATAACGATCAGAAGGTGTTCGGTACCCAGCCCCCCAACGAGTCGTCGACGCGATCCATCCAGTCGGTGAGTCGAGTCGACATTTTATCGCGGGCCGCAGCGTATTCGGGATGCCCAATCAGGTTCTGTAGCTCTCCGGGATCGGCGGTTAGATCGTACAACTCGTTTCGATCTGGGCCGTTGTAGACGAACTTATACTGGTGTGTCCGGACCATTCGCTGCGAGTAGAGTCCGAACTCATCGCCGTGGAACTGTGCGTACACTGACTCGGGCCAGTTATCCGGTCGCTGGCCAGTGAGTAGTGGATGGATACTCCGGGCGTGAAGCCCCGAGGGACGCTCGATGTCGGCCCATTCCAGAAAGGTAGCCATCAGATCATGGAGTCTGACGAACGCCTCAGTGTGCGTCGCTGGCTCGACGACGTCTGGCCAGCGGATCACCAGTGGGATACGGTAGGTTTCGTCATACATCAGCGGCCCCTTGTTGAACTGACGGTGTGAGCCGACGAAATCGCCATGGTCCGAGGTGTGGACGACTGCGGTTTCGTCGGTTAGTCCCAACTCGTCGACGGCGTCGAGAATCCGACCGATCTGGTCGTCGATCAGCGTCATAAAGCCGAAATATTTCGCAACAATGCGGCTCCACACCTCCCAGTCGAACTCACTGACGCCTCGATAGCCGAGATACTGTTCGTGAACACGCGGTTTGCCATTGAACGTTTCGGCGTAGGTGTCCCATGGCTCGATCTCGCTTGGGTCGTACATCGACGCATAGGGTTCGGGAATGACGTAGGGATGGTGAGGGCCAAGGAAATCAGTCCGATGGAAAAACGGCCCATCACCGTCGGCCCAGCGTTCGAGCGCGTTGATTGTCACTTCTGCCAGAAAGTACGGGCGAGAGGCCTCAACGTCGACCGGGTCAGTGCCAGCGATGAGGGTTTTGTTCTCGCCCGAACCCGCGTATATGCGGTCTTCGACCGCCGACTCTTCGATCGAGATGCCACGAGTCTCCCGGTAGTAATTGAATGCGACATCGAAGTTGTCGTGGTGGACGTCGCTGCCGCCGAAGTACCGAAAGCCGAACTCGCTGGGGCCGCGCTCGTGGCTGACGTGCCATTTCCCAAGGTAGGTGTTGGTGTAGCCACTGGAATCGAGGAGTTCACCGAACGTCGGCAGCCGCTCGGAGAACTCCGTCCGGATTGCATCGGCCTCGTGGCTGTTGTTGAGCAGTCCGTGGGCGTGTGGATACAACCCTGTTAGAAGCGACGCACGCGCGCTCGTACAGATGCTGGTCGGCGTGTACGCCGAGTCGAACCACATCCCCTCCTCACGCAGGCGGTCGATATTCGGCGTCTCAACTGGGAGCCCATCGGGTGCGACGAGGTCGGCGCGCTCTTGATCGGTGAACAGTAGCAGGATATTGGGTCTGGAGGGCATACCGCCGCGTTCGTACTCGGAGAATAAAGAACGGATGAGTGCCTTACTCTGTGATATATCGCTATCAGAAATAGTAGCTTCAACGGGCGTGTGTCACCGCGGCGTCGTCGTTCCAAGTCGGTTCTGACGAGTGTGATAGGTGTGGACGACCGCTGTCACACCGAACAGCCCGACCAGAATCCACACGAGAAAGATCCCAGAAAGGCCACCGAACGGACCGATAGATGCCCACATGAGCAGACTCATCACGAAGCCGAGAGCTGCGAAGGCAAAATAACAGTAGCTCCAAGGAATGTCGTGGCTCGGCACGTATTCGAGGTACAGCTGTACCTCTTTTGCCTCCTCGGTGAGTTCGACCGTCCCGCGGTCCCGATCGTAATCGATGATCCCTGTATCGTCGAGTTTCGGCAGATGTGACTGTCGAAGCGCGGTATAGATTCGTTTTCGCTGTTTCCAGCTCAGCTCTGCGGGATCGACGTCATACTCCCGCGCCGAAACGGCATCAACCACAGTCCTGAAGTCAGCTGCGTCGCTGTCCTGCTGGGTAAGCGCGTCCAGAACCCACCGTCGACGTCGATTACTCAACATGCTAAACACCTGGTCTCGTGGGATCGTTTCCGATCCGGCCCCACCACTCGTTCGTAAAGACATATTTTGTCACGCTGATACGTTGGAAAGACAATCAATGAGGCCGATAATAACTATGCGTTGGCTACGGTCTGCTGATGAGTTGGTAGGCAGTACCTTACGGATTTAGAAACAGCCACGGATGCAATTAGGAGGTGCATACCAATGAGGTATTCAGTTTTGGGTGAATGTACGGTTGGGTTGTGAGTGTCATTACTCGGCGGTAGGACACTGAGGAACCCACTACCGCACAGACCACACACACATGGCCGAACAATCAACTACTATTCACACACAGCTGTGGCGTCTCGTTGGGTTGCTCGTCGGTGGTGTGCTCCTCGCGCTCATTGCTGGGAACCTACTCGGAACGCCGGTCGTGTTGAGTTTCGTCGAGACCGGAAGTATGGAGCCGACAATCCAAACCGGAGACGGGTTCGTCGTCCTGCCGCCTGCTGTCACTGGCGATGTGTCGGCCGGCGATGTCGTCGTGTTTGATGCGCGTGAACTCGAAGGAGGTGGACTCACAACGCATCGAATCGTCAACGAAACGGACGACGGCTACATTACACAGGGAGACGCCAACCCGTTTACCGATCAGGACGACAGCGAACCGCCTGTTTCCGACGACCAGATCGTTGCGGTTGCCTGGCAGCCCAACGGTCAGGTTCTGACGGTTCCATATCTCGGCACCGCCTCGATGGAGTTGCAAGCAACGATGGAGTCCGCAGCCACGAGCGTTCCCGGTGGCGGAACAACGCTGAGCACTGACGGTTCGTCTCTCCTGTTGGTCGTCGGTATCGGTTTCATCGTGTTGTCGTTTCTCTTCGAGCAGCAATCCACACGGAGGCCGTCGAGTTCACGATCCAGATCGAGGTCGCTCCCGGTCGACCCGCGAAAGGTTGTCCTCGCGGTTGGCGTTCTCGTATGTGCGATCACCGGCGGCACAATGATCGTGATGGCAGATAGCTCCGAGCTTACCGTTATCAGTGCCGAATTCGACTCCGACCGGCCGGATGTTATCCTGAA
Source organism: Haloferacaceae archaeon (assembly GCA_003554115.1). The sequence continues at coordinate 30,911 of PWFE01000114.1, forward strand.
GGACACAACCGAACGCCAGTCGGTACCCGTCGACAACGGCGGGCTACTGCCGGTTGTTTCGGTACTCGAGTCGGGATCCGAACGACTCGTCGTCGAAGACACCACCACATCCCTCGCGCCCGGCGCAAGTGCTGAACCCGAGGTTTCGATTACAGCACCAGCTAAAACCGGACGCTACAGCCACTTGCTGACCGAATACCGGTATTTCGGTGTGCTGCCGCCAACCATGATTGTAGTACTGCATTCGATCCACCCACTGGTGGCTATCGTGGCGGTGGCAGTGACAATCGGTGGTATCGTTTCGGCACCGCTGGCGATGGTTGTGACGATGCGCACAGTTCGAACACGAACACGGTCGCGGTCCCGAACACGGCAGGACAATGATGGATTTTGGTAAACCAATGGTACACGCCCAGATCGCAACTCGAGGAGGTATCGACGATGAACACTGACACTCTCATGATCACTGTCCGGTCGAAACTGGACGACTGGTTTGTTCCGTTTGTGGTCATCTTGGCCGTCGTACTGCTCGTCAGTGGGTGGGGTGTCTATACGGCGGTTGCGGCCTCTCCAGAGCCCACAGAATACGAACAGGTCGAGAGCTGGTCGACAACCACAGACATCACTCACAGTGCGGAGGTTCGAGAGCCGAATGCGGTCTACGAAGTCGGCGAGCGCGTGAGCGACGAGCCACGGTACTATACAGAGGTGATGCCGATACTCGAGGGGCAACTCGAGTACAGCTACATCGCAGCCGAAGGCGACGTCGATATCGAGACCGAAACAACACAGCTCATCCGGTCGGTCGACGACGATGACTCAACGGTCTACTGGAGCGTCGAAACACCCCTCGACGTGACTCAGTCGAGTGGAGTCGATCCGAACAGCCCCCATACGACCTCGTTCGCTGTCGAAGTCGAAGCACTCTCAGAAAGCGCGACCGAAACAGCCGATAGCCTGGGAAGTACGGCGGGGACCCTCGAAACTGCGGTTCAAATAACGGCGACAATGGAGGGGACCATCGATGGCGAGCCAGTCAACCACACCGAAACGTACGAGATCCCAATCGAGGTCACGACTGGAACCTACAGCCTTGAGCCGCCGGACGACACCGGCCACACCGAAACTGAGACCGTTGCGACAGCCAACCGCACGGACCGACTCGCTGACGCGGCAGGGATGGGTGCCATCCTCCTCGTTTCGGTCGGAACTCTTGGGACGCTCGTCGCTGCGAAACGCCGCGGGCGACTGGCACCGACAGCAGCCGAACGGCGCGCTGTCGAGAACGCGTCGAAACGAGCGGAGCTCGAAGAGTGGATCTCCCGTGGCTCGATTCCGCAGTCACTGTCCGACAAGCCACGAATCGAGGTCACATCGCTGACCGAACTGGTCGACGTTGCCATCGATTGCAACCGGCGTGTGATCGAACGGGAGAATGCGGCAGAGTACGTGGTACTCGACAACGGTATGATCTACGCGTACAGCCCAGACAACTCCGTGCGGGCACCAGCCCAACAAGACGGGACTACCGAGACACAGCCACAGGAGAGCTCTGCTGGAATGCAGTCCGACGCTGACACGCCGGATCCCTCGGACACAGACGCCACCGATCACGAGAGATAACGAACCGATACAGTCGACGTATTTTTAGATAGCCGACTGCGTCTGCGGTCGACGCTGTCGAGTGCCGTCTGATGGTTTCGAACTCCGTGCGTTAGTCACTCGTCGCTGGAGCACTGAAACTCACGAGTCAGACTCGTATCGACCTCACCGTTGTTGCTCGTTACTGTAATCGTCGTCGGTCCTGTCGTCTCAAGAGTGTGTTGTTCGCCGGGTGCGAGTCGGACCGTCTCAGTGCTGCCGTTGTGTGTCAGCTCGACGGTTATCGTGGTCTGGAACTGATTTCGTACCGTACAGTTGTCGAGACCGAGGTAAGCTTTGGCGTCGTCTGTCACCGACACCGATATATCACGATCGGCTGTCGACGTGCTGACCGAACCAGTAACGACAACACCAGCGATGACGGCAGCGACCACGAGCCCGACACCAATCGTGCGAAGCCGTCTGCTATTCATACACACTCACCACCGACGCTTGTGTCGGAGGGCCAGCTAATCGAGCGGTCGACACGGTAGTATCCTGTATCATTCAGTTGACCGCTATTGTGCGACTATCATTCTAAGTATAGAGTTCCTACGCACGCAGACGTCGCTCGAAGTAGGTCTCTACTAATCGGTAGTCAGTGGCTACAGCGTCTGCAGACCATGCCTGTAGCGGCTGCTGGGAGTGTATACACAAGTGACATATTGACTCATAGATAGCTGTCCGCGGCGAGCCCCGATGGACCCTTCAGTGTTGTTGGGACCCATGGGTCAGATTCGGCGCGGAGGAGAGTACCAATGGAACGACGCAAATTTCTAATCGGTGCGGGAAGCACAGCAATCGGAACCAGTGCACTTGTCGGCTCAGGTGCGTTTTCGACGATGAGTTCGGGCGACCGTCAGTTCGCAGTTAACGTTGCATCAGACTCACAGGCGTACATCGGCCTATTTGCAACGAGTCAGTACGCGTTCCAGAATGAAGACGGCAAACTCGAGTTGGCCTTCGACGACACGCCAGGAACGCAGGCCGGTGCTGATGGTGGTGTCAACCCACAGTCGACGTACACGTTCAACGATGTCTTCGAGATCCGAACGCAACACCAACAGGGTGATACGTACCTCTACATCGAACTCGAAGGGTTCGACGAGGAGATCGACGTCGAACTGAGTGCTGGCTCGACCGAGCCTGCCGAGGGCGGCGAAGACCTCACAGATTCCGATGAGCTAGTCAAACTGTTCGAACCGGACACGATGAGCGTCGACGTCACCATCGAGAGTGCTGATTCGGCAATCGGTGAGGCCGGTGGCACCATGACCGTGTATGCGGCCACCGGCGCGGACCGAGACCAGCTCTGAGACCGGTTATTCATCACATCGTACATATCAGCTGTTTTGTTTTTTTGTTGTTCGTTGAGCCGCCGAGAGTCGTCAGGACAGATTGTCACGCTGCTGGTCGGAGACGGGTCGATCCCGACGAAACGAAAGGCTGCAGATGGTCGGTGGCAGCCGCGTGGCTGCTGAGAGAATCAGACTCCCTATCGCTGCGCCGACTGTGAGCGGAGACCGAAGCGGCGGACTACCGTCTATTAGCGCGCGGCTACGCTTCCGATAGATACCGCCTAAAACACTGCTGGCGGCGCATACACAAGTCCCATTCTCCCACACAGTCAGTTGACGCGGCAAGCCATGAGGCGACCAACGATGCCGTTGGTTTCCGAGGGTCTACCGCGAACGAGGTAATCCAACAATGCAACGACGAAAATTCATGCTCGGTGCAGGGAGTGCAGCAATCGGAGCAAGCGCGCTTGTCGGCTCAGGTGCGTTCACCGCAGTCGCATCGGAACGAACGGTTAGTGTGCGAGTTGCCAACGACGAAAACGCATACATGGGGCTCAAAGAGGTCCCCGAGAGCCCCAACAGCAGCTACGTCGACTACGACGACAACGGCAACCTGCAGATTCAGATGGATGACGCCAATCCGAATCTCGAAGACGAGAAGCTCGGTACTGGTGTCAACCCCAATTCGATCACGATGTTCAAAGACCTGTTCCGGATCCAAAACCAAGGTACACAGCCGATCTACGTGTTTGCCTTCCTGCAGGGCGACAAGGCCGACCAAGTCGGACTGTCCACCAGCGATGGCTTGCCGTGCTGGGGACTGAAGCTCGATGTCGGCAAGTACGAAGATCTCGATCTCATGACCAACTCGTACGGAGCCTCGGAGACCGCTCGGCTTGTCGAGAACATGTTCATCGTCGCTATCGGCAATGAGAACCCCGAAGACGGCGATCACGAACGAGCCGCCAAAGAGTACGTCCCCGACGACGCTGAGGCAAGCGAAGCCCTCCCTAACGGCGAGTAACGCTCGAACTCTTTTTATCCGTTTTTTGCCGACGTAACTGAAAACAGCTGTCTTGAATCAGTCAGCGACGCTATTTGTCGTCGGCTTCGTCGGCGTCTGCGTCTTCGAAGTCGGCGTCGACGTACTCGTCGCCTTCACCGGCTGCTCCTTCGGGACCACCTGGACCGAAGCCACCTTCAGGACCTGCGCCAGCTCCGCCGGGGCCAGCCTGAGCCTGTTGGGCCTGCTGTTGGTACATCTGTTTGCCGATCTCTTGGAGCTGTTCGGAGAGTGCTTCGGTCGCCTCCTGTAGTTCCTCGGTGTCGGCCTCGTCGTCTTCGAGGACGTCTTCAACATCGTCGATGGCGTCCCGAATGTCGGCTTCCAGATCGTCGTCGACGGCGTCTTCGTTCTCTTCGAGCAGTGATTCGGCACGCTGGACGGCACCTTCGGCGTCGTTGCGGGCTTCGATGGCCTCTCTGCGCGCTTTGTCTTCTTCGGCGTGTTTCTCGGCTTCTTCCTGCATCTTCTCGACTTCCTCATCAGAGAGGCCTGCGCCGCCCTCGATGGTGATCGATTCGGCGTTACCCGAGCCTTGGTCTTCGGCCGAGACATTGACAATGCCGTTGGCGTCAATCGAGAACTCGACTTCTATCTGTGGCATGCCGGCGGGTGACGGCGGAATGCCGGTCAACATGAACTCCCCGAGCAGTTCGTTCTCGTTGGCGATTTCGCGTTCGCCCTGGAACACCCGGACCTGCACCGAAGTCTGGTTGTCCGCGGCGGTC
>PWFE01000153.1 GCA_003554115.1 Haloferacaceae archaeon
CATACAGCCTGTAGGGACTATGTATCATCTCCGCAACGAAAGAGTATAAGACAGTAGAGACGGGTGTGGTTGGTATGGATGCTATTGTCCTTGCCGGTGGCTATGCGACTCGAATGTGGCCGATTACACGAAATCGACCGAAAATGCTGTTGCCAGTCGGCGACACCACGGTGATCGACAAAACGCTCGCCCAACTCGAAGACGACGCGGGTATTGAGGACGTCTACATCAGCACAAACGAACGCTTTGCCGCCGACTTCGAAAGCTACGTCGACGAACACGGCTACGAAAAGCCCAACCTCTCCGTTGAGGATACCAGCGACGAAGACGAGAAGTTCGGCGTTGTCGGCGCACTCGCCCAACTGATCGACCGCGAGGGCCTCGAAGACGATTTGCTGATTATCGCCGGCGACAACATGGTTGGCTTCGATATTTCTGACTTCGTCGACTTCTTCGAACAGAAAGAATCGCCTGTCCTAGCGGCCTACGATGTTGGCGACCGTGAGCGCGCGAAATCCTACGGCCTCGTTGAACTCGACGGCGAGGAGGTCGTCGATTTCCAAGAAAAACCTGACGAGCCCAACACCACACTGGCCTCGATTGCCTGTTATGCGTTCCCCGCCGACGTGTTGCCGAAGTTTGATACGTATCTCGACGACGACCAGAACCCCGACGAGCCCGGCTGGTTCCTCCAGTGGCTCCAGAGCCGCCAGTCAGTGTACGCCTTCACGTTCGATGATGTCTGGTTCGACATCGGCGAGGCCGCGGCGTATCTTGATGCCGTCGACTGGAAACTCGGTGGCGAGCCGCTGGTTGCCGACGATGCGACGGTCGAAAACAGCGAACTCAACGGCTCAACACACGTGATGTCCGGTGCGACGGTCACAGATTCGACCGTCACAGACTCGCTTGTCTTCCCCGATGCCACCGTCGAGGACGCCGAGCTCGTCGAGACCGTCTTCGACGAACAGGCCTCAATTGAGGGAATCGACCTCACTGAGAGTCTGGTTGGCTCCCACAGCCACCTCTCAGAGTAACACCGTCGACCTCGTTTTTCGAGCAGTCCGTTTCGCAGTCGAAACCGAATCACCGAAGTCACAGCAGCGAGTTCGGTCGGATACTCCGTTCGAATGGCTCAGAACACACTCGCGACTGATCTTGGTGTTGGCACCGCGCTGACGGTCGGAATCGGGACGATGATCGGAGCCGGTGTTTTCGTGCTTCCCGGATTAGTTGCGACCGATGTCGGCCCGCTTGTCGTTGTCGCGTTTTTCCTTGCGGGCTGTCTTGCGTTCATCAATGGGCTGTCGGTCTCGGAACTCGGTACTGCCTTTCCTGCCGCAGGCGGTGCCTACCACTGGGTTACCCGTGGCCTAGGGCCGCTTTTCGGCTCCGTGGCTGGGTTCAGCGACTGGCTCGGGCTGGCAGTCGCCTCCTCGTTTTACAGCCTCGGCTTCGGGATCTATCTCGGAACAGTGTTTCCGCTGCCACCGATCGAGATCCCGCTGCTCAATCTGGGGCTTTCGTCGGCCCAACTCGGCGCGATGCTGGCCGGGACGCTGTTTGTCGGGCTGAACTATCTCGGATTCAAAGGCACCGGTCGACTCCAAATCGTCGTTGTCACCGCGCTTGTTGGGATTCTACTCGTGTTCGTCGTCGACGGCGCGTGGCGAATCGGACTCGACGCCGTCGAGGTCTTCGATATCAGCTCATTTGATGGGCTGTTCGGCGCAGTTGCAGTCGTGTTTATTTCGTATCTCGGCTATGCGAAAATCGCTACACTCGGCGAAGAACTCCACGATCCGGACCGAACCGTTCCGATTGCAGTGATTGGAAGCGTTGTGTTTGTCACCGTTCTGTATACCGCACTGACCACGCTGGTCGCCTTCCAGATCGATTTGGATGCACTCGCTGGTGATCAGCCCGCGGTGTTGCTGATCGCCGAGGTAGCCTTTGGGCCGGTCGGCATCGCGCTTATGACGGTTGCGGGGCTGTTGGCGACCGCAACGAGTACGAACTTCTCGGTGTTGGCCTCCGCACGCATCACGTTCGCAATGGGTCGACAGCGACTCGTCGGCGAGTGGCTCAACAAACTCCATCCCCGGTTTGCCACGCCTTACCGCTCGCTGCAGGTTACGGGCCTGCTAATTCTCGGCTTTATTTTGATCGACGATCTGGTGTTGTTGGCGAAAACAGCCAGTGCGTTCCATCTCGTCGGGTATGGACTGCTTAACGTCGCGTTGATCGTCTTCCGTGAGTCGAACGTCGACTACGAGCCGGCGTTCCGGGTGCCGCTGTATCCTGTCACGCCGATTGTGGGTGCGGTCTGTTCGTTCGGCCTGCTGGCGTTCATGGGCTCGACGGTGCTGTGGCTGACCGCGCTGTTGATTGTCGGCTCAGTGGTGTGGTATCTCGTCTACGGCCAACACCACACTGAGGACGAAGGGTTGTTGAGCCAGCGGATTCTCGACCGCTCCGAACAGCTTCCCGATTCGGCAGTCGCTGCAACCGAAGCCGCACGGCCGGATCGAGCAGACGTTCGGATCATGGTTTCGCTGGCAAACCCCCGAACCGAACGCGATCTGATGTCGCTTGCCTGTTCGCTTGCTGCTCCACAAAACGGCACTGTCGTGGCTGTCCACATCGTTACCGTTCCCGATCAGGTGCCGCTGGCGAGAGCCCAAGCCAACCGCGAACGGTTCGACAGGCAGTCCGAAGCCCTGCTTGCGGATGCCAAAGCCGACGCCGACGAGTTCGGCGTCCCGGTCGAGACACACCTTATCTACTCACACCGAACGCTCGAAGAGGTGTTCGATGCCGCCGACCGCCTCAACGTCGACAGTCTCGTGATGGGGTGGCGATCAGACTCACCGATTGCCAGCGGGCGGATCGAGCCGGCGTTCGACGAGTTGGCCCAGTCGCTGCCCTGTGATGTGTTCGTGCTCAAAGACCAAGGCTTCGATCCGACCTCGGTCGTGATCCCGGTCGCTGATGATCGCAACTCTGCACTCTGTTCGACCGCTGGGCGGCTGTTTCAGCAGGCCTACGACAGTAAGATAACGCTGCTGCACGTCGTCGACGGTGAGGGCAAACGCGACAGTGCAGAACGGTTTTTAACCGACTGGGCCGACGAGTACGGCATCGAGGAGCCGACGCTGGCAGTTGATACGGGCGGCGACGTCGAGACGGCCATCGAGACAACCACTAACACCCACACACTGCTGTTGATCGGGGCTACCGAGCGCGGATTGCTCTCGCGGCTGCTCCGGCGGTCGCTGATTTTCGATGTGATAGAGACTGCCGACTGTTCGGTCGTCTTGGCCGAACACACACACGAGCGGTCGCTCCGCGAACGACTGTTCGGCTAGCCCGAGACAGGCTTGAGGCCCGTGATCTCAAAGCGTGCGCCACCCTCGGTCGCCTCTGTCACGTGTATCTCCCAGCCGTGAGCCTCAACAATCTGCTTGACGATTGCGAGTCCGAAGCCGGTGCCGTCGGCGTTGGTAGTAACCCCTGGTTTGAACACCGTCTCTCGTCGGTTCTCGGGGATCCCCGGTCCAGTGTCTTCGAGATAAAAGCCGTTGTCCAGCTCACCGACGGTGATCTGGACGGGCTGGACGGCCGACGATTCGGTCTGCGAAGTGTCTGCTGTATCGACCAACTGCTGGGTATGAGCGGAATCGGTAACCTGCTGGGTGTCGGTTGCGTGTTCCAGACTGTTTCGCAGCAGGTTTTCGAACAGTTGCTGGAGACGACTGCGGTCGGCTGTTACCGTCTGGTCGGTCTCGACAGAGAGTGCGTTTTCGTTGAGGTCGACCGCTCGGGCAGCCTGCTTAATCACGACAGTAAGGTCGACGGGAACGGTCTCGCCGACCGACCGGCCCTCACGGGCAAGCCTCAACAGGTCGTCAATCAGTTCGTCCATCCGCTGGTGAGCCTCTTCGATGTGATCGAGATGCTCGCTGTCACAGTCAGTTCGGGCCAGTTTGAGCCGGCCGCTGATCACTGACAGTGGGCTCCGAAGGTCGTGGCTGACGGTGCCGACAAAGGCATCGAGCTGCTGGTTTTTGGCCGCGATTTCCCGTCGGGTCGCTTCGAGTTCAGTCACGTTGTTCAACACAACCGCATAACATCGCGTCGACTGCCAATCGGAGATCCGAGAGAGATCGACCGTATAGTACCGCGTCGAACCCGCCGTTTCGAACGACAGCGGCTTATCAGGATTATCGACCCGCCCGCCGAGTGTGAGCTTGGCAGCCAGCTCCGGAAAGACCGCTTCAAGCGGATCGCCAATCCGAGTAGCATCCAATCTGTCGATCAGCTGGCTGCTTGCAGTGTTGAAATCGACAATCCGATACTCGGTATCGACCGCGAGATACGGGTCGACAAGGCCGTCGAGCGTCTCATCGCGGGCGACTGTCGAGAGGTTCACCGAGCCAAACCGAACCGCAACATACCCAACAGCTAGCGCCTGTGTCGCGCCGGTAAAGGCGTAGTACTCATAGGTTGGAACTAATACATCGACGGCCGAGAGGGCGATCGGAACGAAGCCGGCAGCCACGCCGACCGCGAGCACGACAACCAACCGGCGGTGCTGACGACGGGATCTGAAATACAGCTCTGCGAAGTAATACAGCACCACACCGACCGCCCCGACACTGTAGATGACCGCGGCGATCCATCCTAGTCCGTACTCGACGGCGAAATGTGGGAACGGCGACTGCAGAAACGACACTGACTGCCAGTAAAGCCCATGGAGCGGCCCCGTGAGGACGAACAGCGCCAACACACCGTAGACGCCGCCAGCAACACGGCAGAGACGGTTCGTCAGCGGGTTGCGACCGGAGTAGGCGGTCGGAAACAGATAGGTGAAATAGATTGCGGTGAGTCCAACAAACGTCCACAGCCAAAACAGCAGAAACGCCCATAGCCCGTGTGTTACCACGACTAACGCCGCCGAAATCGTCGACCACACCGAAAAGTTCACTAACCAGAGGCCGACCCATCCACTCGCCGATAGTTCGGTGCGAGTGACCACCCAGTAGCCGAGCAGGGCGGTAGCGACCGCTGTAAGGAGGTGCCCACCGAAATGGAGCAGCTGAAACGAGATCTCGGAAACCATCGACTGTGCGCTACTGTTTTTTATACTGATACTTAGCTATTCAACTCTAATTATCAGTCCAGAAAATTACCGTCGGGATAGCGAACAGGGCGAGCGTTTTAGGCGATATCGGCCTGCTCGGTAATCACTGTCACTGAGACGTCGACGCCGGTTTCGGTGTGAATCTGCTCGCGGAGTTCACCCGCAGCCGGTGGTTCGTCGCCATGGACCGAGACGGTGACCTCACTGGGCTGTTGGGAGACCAGATCCGCGCGGTACTGGAAGTCGACCGCAAGCAGATTGTCAGTGTTCTCTTCGGCAATCATCTCGACGTGGCTTTCGAAGGACATGTTGTCGCGAGCGTCCAGCGAACTCATTGCCAAAAATGACGTCAGCACTAAAATCGCCAGCCCGAAGACGACGAGCCGCTCGACGGTGATCCGACGGGCCTGCTGGGCGTCGTACCAGTGGCTCGGCCTGTAGCGTTTGATCCAAATCGTGACGATGCCGGCGGCGTTGATCGACAGTAGGTTCACCATAACTAAGATGCTCGCTCCAAAGGCGAGCCGCGGGTCGACGTACGCAATGCCGAGACCGACCGAGGCTGCTGGCGGCATCAGCGCGACGGCGATCATCACACCCACCAGTGCCTCGTCGGCACCGGAAGTCAACGACAGTGCGCCTGCGGTTCCGGCTCCGAGGGCAATCGCGAGCGCGAGCAGCCCGGGATGGGCGCGTTCGGCGATCTGCTGAATCAACAGTAATTCGAGTTCCGGTGCGAGCAAAAAGCGGTAGAAGACGGCGAAGACGACCGCACTGAGGACCGCCACCCCGAGGCCGACAGTCTGGGAACGAATCCCCTCCCAGAACAGGTCGTCGTCGTTGATGACTGTCCCGACACAGGAGGCCATCGCGGGGCCGATCAGCGGGGCGATCACCATCGAGCCGACGACAACCGCCGCACTGTCCTGTAGCAGTCCGGCGGTCGCAACAACCGCGCTGATGATCGTCAACGCCAGATAGTTGGGTGTACTCCGCGAGAGATTGCGGGCTTTGGTTCGCAGTTCGTCCCGCGAAATCCGGTCATCAGTTCCGTTTTCGTCGGTATCTGCCTGCTGTTGTTCGAACTGCTCGGAGACGATTGTCTCGACATCGCTGATAACCATATACCCCTCGCGCTCGACGCCGACATCGCGGAGTCGGTCGACGATTTGCTCGACGTTTTCGGAGTCTGCCGGGATGTAGACGATATCGCTGTACTTCGAGTTCGAACTCTCTTCGGTCATCGCAAACTCGACTTCCTCGGATTCGAGCACGTCGACGACCGTGGCGTGTTTGCCTTCTGGAACGAGTGTCTGTATCAGTCGCATGGGAGATCAGCGATTGAGTGGTCAGGGGAGCGAAACGGTAGGTGAGTCTCTTCATCCCGAACGTATAAGCGTAGTCGACTCGCTTCGGCTGGCGAGCCCATCGGATAGCATCGGCGAACCGAGTGATTGACACGGCTGGCACACCGATAGCGTGTATGGCAGAAACGACGCTGGGTGAGTTTTTACGGTCGGACGCCCCGCTGGTCGCGCTCGTCTTGCTGGTCGGAATCGCCGGCTCTGGTGTCGCCCGCTGGGGGTTCGGCCAGCTCGGATTGGACGTACTCGGACAGGTCATGTTCATCATGGGCTACGGCGGCATGGTGTTCGTGCTGTGGTACGGCTGGATTCGGCCGCTCAACATTACTGGCCCTGAGTAAGATACTGACTGCTGGCTATGGGTTGGCTCGGAGCCGAACGCAAGAACGGAACTTTAATGCGGGTTTCTGTGTGAGCTATGGATACGAATGCTGCCACTACAGTTCGTCGACGGAATCCTGCTTGAGTTCAACATGGGGCAGATACTGCTCGTGGGATTTCTGTTGGCCACCGTCGGGGCACTGCCGCTGAAATCCCAGAAACTCATCGGCCTCAACACTGCCCTGTTTGGTCTCATCTTCATCGTGACGCCGGCAGACATGATGCCCGAGCTGTATCTGTTTTTGGGCCTGACGCTGATCGTAATCGGCCCGATTGTGTATGCGACGGCGAAAAACTAACCGTGAGCCCACAGTCAGTTCGGTGTGGTTCGCTATCTTTTTGTCGCAACTCCGATAACCCAGCCGCATGATTACGGTTCGCGCGCCGGCGACGAGTGCCAATCTCGGCAGCGGCTTTGATGTGTTCGGGGTTGCACTCGACCGGCCCGCAGACGTGATCCGTGTCGAACGCGCCGACCGGACCACAATCGAGATCACGGGCGTCGGCAGTCAGTACATTCCAACTGATCCGAACAAAAACACCGTCGGGGCGGTCGTCGACGCCTTAGAGGCACCCGCACGCATCGAGATCGACAAAGGCGTTCGACCGGCCTCCGGGCTGGGATCGTCCGCAGCCAGTGCGGCGGGCGCGGCAGTCGCGCTCAACGAGCTGTATGATCGGGGACTCTCCAGAGAGGAACTCGTCCCGATTGCAGCCGAAGGCGAGGCTGTCGTCTCCGGGGCTGCCCACGCCGACAACGTCGCACCGTCGATTCTCGGTGGCTTTACCATTGCAACCAAAGAGGGCGTGACCGCTGTCGACGCCGATATTCCACTGGTCGCATGTTTGCCTGAAATCGCCGTCTCAACGCGCGATGCCCGCGAGGTCGTCCCGCAGACCGCAACAATGAAACAGGTCGTCGAGACGGTCGGCAACGCGTCGACACTGACCGCAGGGATGTACCAATCAGATCCCGAACTCGTCGGCCGCGGCATGGCCGACCCGCTGGTGACACCCGCCCGCGCAAAACTCATTACGGGCTACGAGCAGGTCGCTGCTGCCGCCCGCGAGGCTGGCGCTGCTGGCGTCACCGTCAGCGGCGCGGGGCCATCGCTGCTTGCTGTCTGTCCGGACGGCAGTCGACGGGCAGTGGCGACGGCGATGCTTGATGCGTTTGCCAGCGAGGGTGTCGACGCGCGTGCCTACCAGACGCGGGTGAGTCAGGGCGCGACGCTGTTGTAACAATCTGTATTGATGACACTCTGTTGTACCTGCCACACTCGAACAGAACATTACACAAGAACGTTTAGCGAGCTAGTGCTGGTCGACGAATAGCTTATAGAAGGCTTAAACCGGTGTTTGATGTAGCGTTTTGCAGTTTGGTCGTGTCAATTTCGCCACGAAAGTTCGTTTGTACCAACCGGAATCCGAACCGCGATTAGACGCCGCGGCCCTGAAGCCGTTCTTCCTCTGGAATCGTATCGTTGGCTTGGCCTTTCATCCCACTGCCAGCGGTTGTGGCGATCTCGGCAAGCCGGTCGGGATCATCCCAGTTGTTGACCGCCTCGACGATGGCGTTACCCATCTGTTCTGGCTCTTCGGCACCGAAAATCCCCGAGCCGACGAAGATACCATCACAGCTGTGGTGCATCATCAACGCGGCATCTGCAGGCGTGGCAATGCCACCTGCGGCAAAGTTGACGACGGGTAGTCGACCCATCTCGGCGGTCTCGTGAACCAACTCGCGCGGCGCGCCGTGTTCGCGGGCCCATTTTTCGCGCTCGTCGTGGTCCAGCCCTTCGATCGTCCGAATCTGGTTCATCATCGTCCGCTGGTGCTGGACGGCCTGGTTGACGTCGCCGGTGCCGGCTTCGCCTTTGGTGCGGATCATCGCTGCTCCTTCGTGGATTCGCCGCAGGGCTTCGGGGAGGTTGCGTGCGCCACAGACGAACGGCGCAGTAAACTCGCGTTTGTCGATGTGGTACTCGTCGTCAGCCGGGGTCAGCACCTCCGATTCGTCGATCATGTCGACGCCCAGCGATTGGAGAATCTGTGCTTCGGTGTGGTGGCCGATCCGGGCTTTGCCCATCACCGGAATCGAGACCTCGTCGATGATCTCGGAAACGTTCGAAGGGTCGGGCATCCGGGCGACGCCGCCACGCTTTCGGATGTCCGCGGGGACTGCCTCAAGTGCCATCACTGCGACAGCCCCGCAGTCTTCGGCGATCCGTGCCTGCTCGCGGGTGACAACATCCATGATGACGCCGCCTTTCTGCATCTGTGCAAAGCCACGTTTCACCAACTCAGTACCGCGTCGCAGCGTCCCGAGATCGGTTGGTTCCGACATACATTTTGTAGGGTTTGAACACACTTAACCCGTGCCCTTTTCGCCCTTCTGTGCGACCGTCACGGCACTGAACCGACAGGTAGTCGACGCCTACTGCGGTGGTATAAAGAACATACTCGCTGCTGTCGAACGGTCGGTCGACTACCAATCGCAGTCAGAAACGGAGACAGAATCGCAGTCACGAATGGAGACAGAACACAGACATACCCGTCGACGGTCAGTCCCACGTAACCCACAGCAGGAACACGAGCGCGATAGTCTGGAAAACGTGAACAACGATGTTCGCCTGCCAAGCCAGCGGTGGCATATCGGTTGCAAACCAGCCCGCAAGCACCGGGTGAAACAGATAGAAGTACAGCGACAGCACGTTCTGTGCGAGCAGCAGGGCTCCGAAGAGAGCTAATCCGATGGCGTGTTTCGATCTGAACGCTCGGTAGTTTCGCGTCCAGATCACTGTCAGCGTCAGTAGCAGGACAACGCTCGATTGCGCCGGCTGCGCCGAACGGGACGTCTTCGAACAGCGGCTCGCCGCCGACAGTGACGTCGACGTTCGGTGCATCAGGTGCGGCATGAACAAGCCGGACGCGGGCTTCCTCGCCGGGGTCCGAAATGTCGTCCTCGTAAACCTCGACGCCGAACGGCTCGTTTTCCTCAGCGAGTTCGCCAAGCGCGGCAATCGTAAACTCACCGGCCGGCACTTCGAGTTCGTCGTCGAAGACGACAGTGTCCATATCGTCGGCGGCCGTGATCATCACCTCGTAGGTCGCAGCCGCGACCTCAAGATAGTCGCTGACTTCGCGGTATGGCACGTCTTCGAGCACTGCATCGCCATCAATGTAGACGTCGACGTTCGGCGCGTCCGGCGACAGGTGTGCCACGCGGAGTGCGGCCTCGGCCTCGTCGGGTTCATCCGTTTCGTCATCCATTTGATCGTCCATCTCGTCGTCTTCGGGTTCCGGTTCGGGCTCGTCATCATCGCCGAGACAGCCAGCCAATGTTCCGACAACCGCAACGCCACC
>PWFE01000012.1 GCA_003554115.1 Haloferacaceae archaeon
CGTGGTCGTGATCATCGTCGTGATCGTGGTCGTCGTAATCATGGTCATCGTCATGATCGTGATCGTCGTGGTCGTGATCATCATCATGATCGTCGTCGTGATCATGGTCATCGTGGTCGTCGTCATGATCATGGTCGTCGTGGTCGTGATCATCATCATCGTCGACCTCGAATGCGACGTAGCCACTGTCGCCCTCAATGGTGACATCGTACGGCTGGTGGGTGTCGGTGACGACGGGAGCATCGTCGGCTGAAGAACCTGCCTCCAGCGATTCTGGCTCGTCGAACTCCTTGTGACCACAGGCGTGATCAATATCGTGCTCGCTCAGCGCGTAACCATTGTCATCGTGATCGTGGTCATCGTGATCGTGGTCGTCGTGATCGTGGTCGTCGTGATCGTGGTCGTCGTGATCGTGGTCGTGACCACCAGCACCCTCGACGAGGAAACTCACGGTTCCGGTCTCGACATCGCCCTCGGTTTCTGGTTCTTCGTCTGGTTCTGTCTCTGGGTCTTCCTCACCGTTGAGACAGCCAGCCAGCGAACCAGCAGTTAGCACTCCAGCAGTTCCGACGAGCATTCGGCGTCGTGATTGTTGCATGTGTTTGCTAACAAAAATGTACTTGTTAATAAGCTTGCTGGATTCGCCTCTTCCGAATTAGTATCATATCAGTATCTACATGCAGAGTCGACCGATTCTCCGCTGTCGACGGTCCATTCTGCTGGCCGGCTCCGAGTATAGCCGACCCACACTCGTCGGCTAGTGTGCGAATCCCGAGTTGATAAAAGAGTTAGTGGCTGTGGCCCAGTGCCTCGGACAGCGGCATGCCGAAGCGATCCTCGAAGATGGCCTCCATCTCGTCGTTCATTTCGGCCAGATCCGCTGGCGTCTCACCGTGTGAATGATGCACAAGCGCGTGAGCGTGCTGTGCGAGCGCCTGCACAACGATGTCGGTGATAACCTGTGTCGGTTCTTCGCCCTGCTCGGCGAGTGTGTCGACCAAGCCGGCTGGGAGTTCAACGTCGTCTGTGTCGCCGCCCGGTCCCTCGATGGTGTACGTCTCAGTTTCGACCATACGGTTTCGTCGCGGTACAGCCATAAGTGACTGTGGGATTCGGTCGGCCGTCGACGAAGGTATAAGAACCCGCCGTCCGAACCTCACGCCGTGGATACAATCGTCGTCAGCACCGTGGTGTACGAGGACCCAGAGACGATCTATGAGGTGCTTCTCGACTTTCCACGGTATGCAAAGTACTCAGAGTATCTGAAAGTCGTCCGTCGACTCGACGGCGATGGCGGCATCGGCACCCAGTACGCCCTCGATTTCGCGTGGTGGAAACTCTCGTATACGGCCCACTCAGAAGTTGTCGACGTCGAGCCACCCGAAAAGATTGACTGGCGAGTAATCAAGGATATCGCTGCCAACGGCCACTGGGAAGTAGCACGCCGACAGGAGATACCGGCCGACGCACCCGATGACGTAACCGCGGCCTGTGACGTCTCGCTCCGCATCGATTTCGATCCGGATTCGGCCGACAGCAGTGCGGTGAAACTGCCTCGATTGGTCTCAATGGGATGGGTTATCAAAAAAGTGATTCCGCTGATTCGCAACGAGGCCGAACGCGTCGTCCAGCGGGCCGTCCAAGATGTCGAAGGTCGACGGCGCGAGGTCGAGTTTTCAGTACGAACCGACTCGGAGTATCTCTAAGTACTGACAGACCGATGCGAACGACTACCCACCGCAGGCGACGTATGCACAGCCGAAAAGAGACATCCGTATGAAAATAATCGTTATCGGGGCCGGACAGGTCGGTGAGTCTATCGCCGCAGATCTGCAAGACAGCCACGATGTCGTCATTATCGAACGTCAACGCGAGCGTGCTGAGGAGCTTTCGTATGCACACAATGTGTTACCGATCACTGGCGACGGAACCGAAGCCGAAACCTTAGATCGCGCCGGCATCGAGTCCGCCGAGATGGTGATTGCGACAACAGACAACGACGAGACAAATATCGTCGCCTGTTCGACTGCCGCCGCCCTCGGTGAAGCGTTCACCATTGCGCGAATCAAACAGACCAAATATCTCGACACGTGGAACCGCGCCGATCGAGTGTTCGGCATCGACAATATGGTGTGTACGAACCTATTAGCAGCCGAATCTATCGTCCGCGTGGTCGGACTCCCAGCAGCCGTCGACGTCGATCCGTTTGCGGGCGGACGGGTTCAGATGGCCGAATTCGAGATTAGTGAGACCTGTCCAGTCGCCAACCAGACCATCATGGAAGCAGACCAGTACGATTCACTCACATTTGCGGCCCTGATCCGTGAAGACGATGTGATCGTCCCAAAGGGGTCGACGATAATCAAGCCGGGCGACCGCGTTGTCGTCATCGGGAGTACGGACAGCGTCACGACGTTTTCAGATGTATTGTCGCCAGATCACAGCCCCGGCACTGACGAGGAAATCACCATCGTCGGCGGCAGCGAGATCGGCTATCATGTCGCTCGCCTGTTGGGCGAACGCGGTTTCAAACCACGGTTGATCGAACAGGACGCCGACCGCGCCCGTGCGCTCGCCGAGGCTCTCCCACAGACGATGGTCATGGAGTCGGATGCGACTGACATCGAATTTTTGGAGCGCGAACACATCGACGAGGCAGACATCGTCGTGGCCGCGCTCGAAAGCGATGAAAAGAATTTGTTGGTGTCGCTGTTGGCGCGTCGACTCGGTGCAGACCGGACGGTTGCGACAATCGAGACGCCTTCCTACGTCGAGTTGTTCGAGGCTGTCGGCGTCGACGTCGCCATCAATCCGCGAATCGTCGTTGCCGAGGAGATCACACAACTCACCCAGTCAGGACTCGCAGAAAACGTTGCACTCATCGAGACCGACAAAGCCGAAGTCATCGAAATCGAGATCGAAGACAGCAGCGTGCTGGCCAACCGTCCGATTCGGGAGTCGGCCACCGACCTTCCAGACGGGGTCGTGATCGGTGCAATCACTCGCAACCGTGAGTTCATCACGCCGCGGGGTGATACCGAAATCTATCCCGGCGATCACGTTGTCGTCTTCGTTGACGCCGACGCGATCGACGAAACCACTAAAAAACTCTGAGTCCTACTGTTCTGCCGCGCTGGCAGCCCGAATAATCGTCTCCTCGCCGAACTTCGGCCCGATGAGTTGGAGGCCCACGGGAAGGCCGTCGACGTCACCAGCAGGCACCGAGATAGCCGGGAGGTTAGCGAGATTGACGGGAACGGTGTTAGCATCCATCAGGTACAGTTGGAGCGGATCGTCCAGACTCTCTCCGAGTGCCGGTGGAGTGACCGGCATCGTCGGCGAGGCGAGGACGTCGACCGACTCGAAGGCCTCGTCGAAATCCTGTTTGACCCATGCGCGGGCGTCCTGGGCTTTTTTGTAGTATTTGTCGTGGTAGCCGGCCGATAGCGCGTATGTCCCTAACAGTATACGTCGCTTAACTTCGGGGCCGAATCCCTCCTCGCGGACCGCAGCAAACGAATCATTCCAGTTGCCGTCCGACTCCACGTCCGGTCCGTACCGAACTCCGTCAAACCGTGCGAGATTCGAGGAGGCTTCGGACATCGCAATTACATAGTAGGCCTGGACGGCGTGTTCAAGCGAATCAAGCGAGACCTCGGTGAGTTCGGCACCCTGGGCTTCGAGGTCGTCTAGGGAACACTGGAAGGCGTCGACGACCTCCTCGTCGGCTCCCTCAAGTAGGTCCGTGATGACACCAATTGTCAGCCCCTCGACGTTGCCGTCCGCAGCGTCGGCGTAGTTCGAGTCGTCGCCGCCGTCGTTGGTTGTCGCATCGTGTGGGTCAGAGCCGGCGACCACATCCAACAGGAGAGCAGCCTCCTCGACGGAGTTTGCAAGCGGGCCAACCTGTTCGAGACTGTTGGCGTAGGCGACGATGCCGTACCGCGAGACGAGCCCGTAGGTCGGTTTGATGCCGACAACGCCACAGAACGCCGCCGGGTTTCGGACTGATCCACCGGTGTCTGTACCGAGTGCGAGATCGGCCTCACCGGCGGCAACAGCGGCCGCAGAGCCACCAGAGGAGCCGCCGGGGACGTGGCCTGGTGCGGCAGGGTTTTCGACGACACCGAACGCCGAGGTTTCGGTGGTACCACCCATTCCGAACTCGTCCATGTTGGCTTTCCCGACCACCCGTGCGCCTGCAGCAAGCACGCGGTCGACGACGGTCGCGTTGTACGGCGGGACGTAGTCGGCAAGCATCGCCGACCCGCAGGTCGTCCGGACGCCCTCCGTCGAGATGTTGTCCTTGATGGCAATGGTTTTGCCCGCAAGCGGGCCATCGTCGCTGCCGTCGACGCTGGCTTCGGTGATGAAGCTGTTGTGCTCGCTGCTCATGAGACGCTGGGTCCTTTGAAAAAGCCGTCTTCGGTTTCAGGGGCGTTGCGAAGGGCCTCTTGTTGGCTGAGGCCGTCGTGGACCTCATCGCTTCGCATTACGTTGACGAGCTCGGACGTAGCCTCGACTTCCGGGACATCGTCGAGCGCCTCGAAGTACGCCAGAATGTCGGCGAACTGCTCGGTGAACTCCTCGAGTTCCGCGTCATCAAGATTCACACGGGCAAGCCCGGCGACGTGCCGGACGTTCTCGGGATCGACAGGCGAATCGCTCATACAGACGACGAATCGTGGCCGGTGAGTAAGGGTTTCGATCCACCGGACACGACCGATCCGATCGGCTGAATCCGGTACGGATACCACCCTGTTACTGACATAATACCTACACAGATCAATTCACCACAGGCGACAAAACCACCAGACGCAAACGGGGGTAATCATCACGATTTATACAGCCCCGCCGTCGCACATTTTTCTTGGCGATTCGAGATGATTTTTTGGGGTATCATTAAGTTAGTTCAGTCCGTGTATACTGTTGGCGACAATCGCGTGCGCGAGATAAATTTGTCCCACCACCCAACCAATCATGACTGATTACGTCCGTACGTTTACCGACGAGCACACCCGGCAGCGCGAGCAGTCTACCGAGCGGTCATCGCGCTCGGACGAAGAACTGCGCTGTCCGGAATGCGACGGACAACTCGCGACCGACACTGAACATGGCGAGACAGTGTGTGTCGACTGTGGGCTCGTCGTCGAGGAGGACGAGATAGATCACGGCCCTGAGTGGCGTGCGTTCGATAGCGGCGAGAAGGATCAAAAGTCCCGAGTCGGCGCACCGACGACCAAGATGATGCACGACAAGGGCCTGAGTACGAACATCGGCTGGCAGGACCGGGATGCCTACGGCAAATCGCTCTCGTCACGCCAGCGACAAAAAATGCAACGGCTTCGGACATGGAACGAACGGTTTCGAACCCGAGATAGCAAGGAACGAAACCTCAAGCAGGCCCTTGGCGAGGTCGACCGGATGGCCTCGGCACTGGGCCTGCCGGACAACGTTAGAGAGACGGCCTCCGTGATCTACCGCCGGGCACTCAGTGAAGATCTGCTGCCGGGCCGTTCCATCGAGGGCGTCTCAACGGCATCGCTGTATGCCGCCGCTCGACAGGCTGGGACACCCCGGAGTCTCGACGAACTTACGGGTGTCTCGCGAGTCGACAAAGACGAAATCGCCCGTACCTACCGCTATATCGCACGGGAGCTTTCGTTGGAGATCAAGCCAGCCGACCCCGAACAGTACGTCCCGCGTTTTGCTTCGGATCTGGATCTTTCGGATGAGGCCGAACGCCGGGCTCGTGAGCTGCTGTCGACGGCCAAATCACAGGGCGTCCACAGCGGCAAATCGCCCGTCGGGCTGGCGGCGGCGGCAATCTATGCGGCCTCGCTGCTCACCAACCAGAAGGTCACCCAAAGTCAGGTCAGCGAGGTGGCCAACATCTCCGAGGTGACGATCCGCAACCGGTATCACGAACTGCTTGAGGCCGACCAGCAACACGGGTTAGCCTAACACACGTGTTTTCAAACGCCGGATGCAAAGCCCAGTGATCGCTACCGTGAGAACTACCACGACCAGTTTGTCGACAATTTTCCACGGCGATTTGTCGACAAACAGGTTTGAATACTGATCCATCGTGGCACTGGTATGGAGACGACTCGCCATTTCACCTCGACCGTCTACATCGTCAACGACGGTGCGACCGCCCTGCACCACCACGACAGACTCGGCATTCGAATCCCACCGGGCGGCCACGTCGACCGGGATGAACTGCCACATGAAGCAGGGGTTCGTGAAGTCCGCGAGGAGACTGGTCTCGAACCGCAATTGCTTCGTGAGACGGCTGACATCAACGCCCCGGCCGGCGAGGTGCTGCCGCAGCCAGCTCACATGATGCTGTACGATATTAATGTACATACCGACGGCACAGTGGGCCACCAACATATCGACCACATCTACTTTGCAGCCGTCGACAGTCGCGCGTTTGATCCGGCAGACGGCGAGGCAACCGCGGACGTCTGGGACTGGTACACCGCCGCCGAACTACGAGCAAGTGAGATCGATCCTGATACGGTGGCAATCGGCTGCGAAGCGATTGAGGAAGTTATGACAACGGTTCAATAGTATTTGAGGTATCGAGACTCGACTGTCGTCACGACTAGTGCAACTGTTTCTGTCGGGTGGCGTGCTGTGTATGGATCTGTATGCTACGGTTTTAACCCATCAGACTGAGAACGGTAGTATCTGATGGCAGACACCGAGACCGGATTTCGGACTCTTACGACTGTCGTACGGTCGATTGCGGACGTCGACAAGCCAGTCGAAGAGAAAATCCAGCTGGTCCTCGAAACGGCTGCCGAGTCACTTGGGTTTCCAGTTGCGTACTTTACCGATATCGACGACGAGCGCCAACGCATCGTTGCCGCTGTCGGTGATCACGACGCAGTGTATGCAGGGGCTGTCGATCCACTCGATGAAACCTACTGTCGGAAGACAGTCAGTGCCGAAACGCCACTGGTTCTTACCGATGCTGCAGCCAACGGCTGGGCGGAAGATCCGGCCTACGAGAAATTCGGCTTCAGCTGTTATGTCGGCGCACCAGTTGTCGTCGCTGGCGAGGTGTATGGAAGTCTCTGTTTTGCGGACGAACAGCCCCGCCCGGCGGTCGACTCACCTGAACTTCAGTCGACTGTGGAGTCGCTGGCTCACATCATCGGCTACGAAATCGCACGGTCGACGGCTGAGCAGGCCGTCAAGCGACAAGAACAGCAGTACCGAAACCTCTTCGAGAGATCGCGCGACGCGCTGTTGCTGATGGACCGAGACGGCTTTTTCCGGTGTAACAACGCGGCCTGCGAACTGTTTGGCGTCGATCACCCGGATGCGATCGTTGATTTGGAGCCAACTGCGTTGGTTCCGCCAACGCAACCCGATGGCTCCGATTCGGCGAGAACGTTAGCAGGACACGTCGAGACGGCCTTTGCCGACGGCGAGACGTTTTTCGAATGGCAGTTCAGCCGCCCAACGGGCGGTCGGTTCCATGCAGAAGTGAAACTCAGTCGCATTGAGGTCGACGACGGGAGCCTGCTGCATGCCCACATTCGAGATATTAGCGATCGGAAAGCGCGTCGACAGGACCTTCGGCTGTTCCGAGAAGCCGTCGAACAGGCAGGCCACTCAGTTACAATCACCAACAAAAACGGCATCATCCAGTACGTTAATCCGGCGTTCGAAGCACAAACAGGCTACACACAGGCCGAGGCTGTTGGACGAACTCCGAGCATTCTCAAATCCGGCAAGCAGTCTGAGGACTTTTATGCCGACCTCTGGGAGACGATTCTTGCGGGCGACATCTGGGAAGCAGACATTATCAACCGGCGGAAATCCGGCGAGCTGTACAAAGTACACCAGAAAATCGCACCCATCGAAACCGACAGTGGCGTGATTACGCACTTCGTTGCCATCCAGTCAGATGTGACGGCCAGACGCCTGCGCGAACAGAAACTTGAGGTACTGAACCGTGTCCTCCGGCACAACATCCGAAACGGCATGAACGTGATCGATGGCCATGCCGCGCTCCTTGCGGAGTCTGTCGAAAGCGAGCAAGCGACAAGTCACGCCGAGGTGATCGAACAGAAGTCCACGGAGTTGGCCGCTCTCAGCGACAAAGTGAGCGTGATCAGGTCGTTGTTGCGAGAGGACGCACCACGGGACGATACCGTCGACGCCGAAGCTCTCGTCTCAGCAGTCGCTCGAACCTATCGCCACCGGTATCCGGCCGCGACAATTCGCACGTGGTGTGTCGACGACTCGCTGGTTGTCGCCGACGAACGCATCGAGATTGCACTCGGCGAGCTCATTAAAAACGCAATCGTCCACAACGACCAGCCCGAACCCACGGTGACAGTTACCGTCGACACCGAGACACAGCCCACCGGCGAGTGGGTCGACATCGTCGTCTGTGATGACGGACCCGGGATTCCCGAACACGAACAGATCATGGTCGAATCCGAACAGGAGACTCCGCTCGAACACGGCAGTGGGATCGCCCTCTGGATCGTCTACTGGACAGCCTCGCTGTTCGGCGGCGAGATCATGATCGAAGACCGCTCACCACGTGGCTCGCGTGTCACGTTTCGGCTTCCCCGAGCAATATCGAACTGACTGGCTGTGCGTACTGTGAGATCTCGGCGGCTGAGACCTACTGTTCGTCGACCAGCGACCGAATGTACTGGCCGACGTGGTCGTCCATCCGCCGCTTGAAGCCGGCCTGTCGAGCAAGTCGGTCGAGTTCTCGACTCACATAGCTGCCGTACTGGACGGCCTTTTTCTCCGTTGAGGCGACCGATTCGGGCAACACCTCCGCATCCCGGGCGAACGTCCGGAGCGCGATCTTCCGTTCGGTCTCGTTCGCCAGAAGTTCACCTGGCAATCGAAGTGCGGCGTCGACCACTCGGTCTTGCAAAAATGGTGTCACCGGCTCGATACCAACCGCTTGGAGTCCACAGACGTCGCGTTCGAGCTGTTCGGGGAGTGTCGCGATCGTCTCGCTGACTGCATCACGGATAGTATCAGCTTCGACACGATGGTCCGATGCAGGGTCGACTACTTTTGCGTAGCCACCAAATAACTCATCGGCTCCCTGGCCGAGCGCAAGTCGGCGGTAGCCGTCTTCGAGCACGCGCTCGGCCACTAATAACAGTGGCAGCGCAATCGAGACGTCCATTGGGTTTGTTCGACCGATTGCGCGGGCAACCCGCGGCACCGCCGCTCGGAGTGTTTCATGATCTAACTCGATAACAGAGAGGTCCTCGGCGCGGTCCATTGCTGCGGCTGCCTCACGGGCGGCTGAGATGTCGTGGCTCCCCTCGAAGCCGATCACGTATAGCGGTGCATCGGGAAGGCCAGCCGCGACGAGCGCGCTGTCGACGCCGCCTGAAAAGGCGACCGCGGTATCGGTCGACTCCGTGAGGGCGTTGAGTTCTAACGCCCCAGTTAGGGACTCACTAACTGCTCGTTGGGCACTTGACGGATCGTCGACCGCTGGCTGGGGCAGCGTTAGGTGCTGGCTATCACCTTCGGCGGTTCGCACCGCACCGGGTGGAACGACGATCGGATCATCGAGGTCGGTTGGCGCGAAGGCCCACGCTCGCTCGGCGGTCGGGTCCGCCGCATCACGCTCGCTGTAGACGGGCTGTCGGCCCAGAACATCCCGAACGAGTCGACCTTTGAAGCAGCCACCAAACCCGCCTATATCAGGTGGACCACGGCCACTCGCACCGGGAAGCGGATCGCTGGCGGCGAGTGCTTTTCGGACAGTCTCGGGGGATGCTCCGTGGAGTGGTGGGTGGCTCATGCTCAGAACAGAGAATCCAGTGCTCGACCAACCCTTCGTTTCGCGCCGCCGCCAAACTGACGGAGGCTGATATGCCACGGCGTTCGGTGGCCGATGACACTGGTTCGACCGTGACGGATGGCCTCAAGAATGGCGGCGGCTGACCGCTCGTCGACGCCGACTTCGGTGACTGCTTGGCCGACCATCTCCGAGATGTGGGCGTCGCTGCCAGCAGTCATCGGGAGTCCGCGTTCGATGGCGAATCGTTCGGCCTGCCGGTTCGCCCGCCCGGTGAACAGCCGGGAGTTGTACACTTCGATGGCGTCGGCGCTCGCCAGTTGGTCGTCAGTGATGTGCGGAGCGACACCGTGACGGGATTTCTGGA
>PWFE01000130.1 GCA_003554115.1 Haloferacaceae archaeon
CCTTCCGAGAATTTGACGCCCAGTATAGCTACCTCGAAGCACGAACGCCCGTGGTTCGAAACACCGAACTCGCGGCGGCGACAAGCGATTCGATCCGTCGGGTCGAAATTCAGCGGTTTGCTGACCGCGTGACCACCCGGTACCGCAACCGGTTCGACAACCCGCTTGTTCTTGTGCCCTGTTCGGCCCGCAAACCGTACAGCGACTCCCAAAGCCACGGCCAGTTCCACGATATGATCGCCTTCCGCGGTCACACGGTCTCGATGACCTCACCCATCGGTGTCGTTCCTCAGGAACTCGAACTCACCTACCCCGCACAACACTACGATTCGGTGGTGACCGGTCGGTGGTCAGAAGACGAAAAACAGTTCGTTGCTGCTGTGCTCGAACGCTACCTCCAGCGCAACGACTACCCCCGAGTGATTGCCCATGTCCCCGACCACGGTTACCGTGATATCGTCGAACGCGTCGACGCCGACTCCGAACTCGGCTTCGAGTACACCGTTGAGGGTCATCCAACCTCCACGGCCTCGCTTGGAAACCTCGCGGCCGCCCTCGAAGGAGAGCTCAAATACGCCAAACGCGAACGCGAACACAACACCGTCAAAGCGATTGCGGACTATCAGTTTGGCCCCGATGCTGGCGACCAGTTGTTTGGTGACATCAAGATCCGGACAACGGGACGGTATCCCAAACTCCAGGTCCGCGACAGCGACGGCGAACAGTTGGCCACGATGGTCCCACAGTACGGGATGTTGGCTTTGACACTCCGTGGAGCCGACCGCTGGATAGCGAGTGATGCACCAACCAAGCTCGTCGAGATCGACGGCTTCGTCCCACACGGCAGCGTGCTCGCGCCAGGTGTTGTCGACGCCAGCGAGGAGATCCGACCGGGCGACGAGGTCGTGATTCGTGGCCCCAACGCCTTCGGCATTGGACGGGCCGAAATGAGCGGCCCCGAAATGGCCACCTCAACACGTGGTATCGCCAGCACGGTTCGGCACGTCAGAGAACGATAAGCTACGTACTCGGATTGAGCGACAGACGCGGATGCTTGAAATGATATATAGTTATAATGTAGCTAACAGCGTTTCATGTCCATCCGAACGAGATTTGACTATCCGATTGTGGCTGCGATAGCACTCGCCGGGCAGTCCCAACAGACTCATCGGTGACGACCAACTCGTCCACAGAAAGACAACAACGCCGACTACTGCAACCGAATCAACCGACTCACCAGTAGCAAAGTGTGACTCCGAGATTACCCATCGACGGCCGATTGACACCAACGAAGAGAGTCGACAGTGGTTCAGACCACGAACCACCCTGTACCGACTGTCGCCGCATGGTGTGTCCGAGGGTTGATGTGCATCGGCCGGTAACAGTTGAACGACTCAGAACGTATGCGAGGAACAACTAATGTCGACTGAGAAGCCGATTGCCGACAGCGATGAGCATCCAATCTTGCTGTTCGACGGCGTCTGCAATCTCTGTAACAGCTCGATCCAGTTTATAATCCCGCGCGATCCGGACGGGAGGCTTCGTTTCGCACCGCTGCAGTCGGAACTCGGGATAACAGTCCGAGAGGCGACAGGGCTTTCGACACAGGACCTCGAAACGGTCGTGTTGGTCGACGACGGACAGGCCTACACGAAATCCGACGCGGCGATTCGAGTCGGCGAGCATCTCGGTGGTATCTACCGGCTGGCGTCACTTGGTCGGTTGATTCCTCATGGGCTTCGAGACCGACTGTACGACGTGGTTGCGGCCAACCGATACGACTGGTTCGGACAAAAAGACCAGTGTATGATTCCTGACGACGATGTTAGTGACCGCTTTATCGAGTAGTCAGTCACTACTATCCGGCCTTATTCTTTCATAAATAAAACAGAACGTTCAGTAGTGTTGGTGGTTTTAATCCACATATGTCTCGGTCGATTCGGGTGCTCTATGTCGACGACGACCCACAGTCACTCGATGTGATCCCCAGCCGGTGCGAAGCAGTCTCAGAACTCCGATTCGAAACTATTTCACATCCCCGGACGGCGGTCGACGAGCTCCACGATAAGCTGGACTGTTTAATCACCGACTACCGAATGCCGACGATGGACGGGATCGAGTTGCTCATTAAGGTGTCCAAACAGCGGCCCGACCTCCCGATTCTACTGTTGACAGGACATGGTGGCGGTGAGATTGCCTCGGAGGCCCTCCAGAAGGGTGCGACCGAGTATATGGAGAAATCAACCGCTATCGAGCAGCCGGATCTGTTGGCCAACCGGGTGCGGAACGCGGTCGAACAGATGCGACGCGAGCAGACGAATCGTGCGCTGGCAGCCGACGCCAACCGGTTCATTCGGGCGACCTCGCCGACTGCGGTCTACGAGGCGGCTATCGACCTCACCTGTGGGACACTCGGATTCGAGGACGCTGCGGTCGTCGAGAACACACCGGACGGATGGACTGTTGTCGCCCACACTGGTCTCGCGGAGTCGCTCCAGACGACACTGTCGAGTGTCAAAACGCTCGAAGAAGCACGCACGGCAACAAAGCCAGTTGTCGTCGACGCCGGAGTTATCGAGACACTCAATACCGCAAGCTGTTGGGTCTCTCTGGGCACCGACAGCGTGTTGGTCGGCCGAACTGCCGCCGCCGACACCGCTGTCGACTATCTTCAAGACGCGATTTTGATTCTGGCCCGCAACGCCGAAAGCGCGCTCACCCGGCTTGAACAGGCCGCACTGCTCGATGAGCGAAAACGCGAACTCGAACGTCAGCGAACCGAACTCGTCTCATTGCGCCAGACAAACGAGGTGATCCGGTCAGTTAATCGCGCGATTACCAGTGTCAGCTCACAACAGGAGATCGAACGGCTAGTCTGTGAGCGGCTCGTCGGTACGGATCGCTACGACTACGCTTGGATCGGCGAGTACGACCTCGAAACCGAACGCGTGACGCCACGAGCGAAAGCAGGATTGGGTGCAAACGTCACGGTCGATTCGACGGTGTCGCTGGCCGACCGATTCAGTCCTGAAACCTTAGAGGCCGTTATCGGCCGTCGACAGGTCGCTGTCGAAACACTCGATTCCACAAGCCAAGTAGGACAGCCACTGCAGTATGTGACTGGTCAGGAGTCCGATTCGGATGCTGGAGCAACCGCCCTCGTACCGATTATCCACAATAACGTGTTGTATGACGTACTGGTTGTGTACGCTGCAGCACACACCGAAATCGGCCACCGCGAACGGGACGTTCTGGCCGAACTTGGTGAAACCATCGGCTATGCACTCCGAACAGCCGAACAACGACGCGCACTGGTCGGCGATGCAACCACGGAGATCGTCTTCGAGATCGACTGTCCGACAGCGCCGCTGATCGAGTTGTCAGCGGTTGCTGACTGCACAGTCCGACTTGAGAGCCTGAGTACACGTTCGGACGGTCGACTCCGGCAGTTTATTCTCGTCGAGAATGCCGATCCGGCGGCGTTCAGACAGTACGCTGATTGTGCCCATATCGACCCCCCGACAGTGCTCGTCGAACGCGACGACTGTTTCGTTGCCACGTTGACAACAGACGGCAGTCCGGTAATCGACTGCGTTGCCGAACAGGGAGTCTCGCTGTCGGCGTTCAGTGCGACTGAGGGTCGGGCCACGATTTCGATGACAGTCCCGAACGCAACCGACATCCGAACGCTGGCCGAACAGTTCGATACTGCCTTTTCGTGGGCCGAGTTGCGGGCCAAACGACAGCTCAGTTCGACAGTCGACACACCGCAAGGCTTCCGGCAGCAACTCGAAGAAACGCTTACCGACCGGCAACACGAAACACTGCAGGCGGCCTATCACGCCGGCTTTTTTGCGTGGCCGCGAGACAACACTGGCGAAACGATTGCGAACAGACTCGGTGTGAGCGGGCCGACGTTCCTCCAACACCTCCGCGCCGGCGAACGTAAGCTCCTCGATGCACTGTTCGAACAGGACCAGACGGTCTACTAAGCGCTGGTAGGCCGAGTAAACAGCGTGTATCTGACGTTGTACCTATGTGGATAGGTAGTATTCTGGAAGAGAACCTAACATCATAGGTACAATCATTAATGACACGGGTGCGTTGTTGATAGATGTGTCAAGTTCGGCGGGCCGTAGCCGGCAGGTTACTGCCGGTGTGGTTCCCGGCGTTCAGTCGACACACGCAATCCCACCACAACCCACACACAGATCACCGATCCACCCACACCAGACTCTATTGGGGCCGTGTTACGCCCACGGCCGGGTGGATGGTGATTCCTGCGTTGTCGGTTCCCGCTGACGCTTCTGCCCTCCACACCACACTTCAGCCTGCGACTATGTAGGCTGAGAGTGCGATGCGGTTTTACCTGACTGACCTGTAGTGGCTACAATGAGCAAGCCGAGCCCTGAAGTCTATGAGGACGGTCGCGGGATGGATGCACACAACGCTGTGATGCGCGAGATTCGCGGCCTCAAAGAGAAACACTACGACCCTCACGAGCCCACACGCGTATGGGTCGACGAAGATAACACACCGGATGGTGTCTACGAATCGTTGACAATCATTCTCAACACTGGCGGCTGTCGGTGGGCACGGGCGGGTGGCTGTACAATGTGTGGCTATGTCGCCGAAAGCGTCGAAGGCGGCACAGTCGAACACGAGGCGCTGATGGATCAGATACAGGTCTGTCTGGATCACGAAGCCGAACACACCGACGAGCCCGCCGAGCTAATCAAAATCTACACCTCAGGTTCGTTCCTCGACGAACGCGAGGTGCCGGCCGAAACTCGACGGGCCATCGCTGAGACGTTTGGCGACCGCAAGCGAATTGTCCTCGAATCGCTGCCGGATTTCGTCGACAGCGAGAAGATTACGGACTTCACAGCACAGGGACTCGCCGTCGACATCGCAATCGGGCTCGAAACGGCCACAGACAGAATCCGACACGACTGCGTGAACAAGTATTTCGATTTCGCCGATTTTGAATCGGCCTGTGCGACCGCCAAAGAGGCGGGCGCAGGTGTCAAAGCCTACCTACTGATGAAGCCGCCGTTCCTTTCGGAGCGCGAAGCCCGCGACGACATGATCGAGTCGGTGCGACGGTGTGCCGCGGTTGAGGGCTGTCATACCGTCTCGATGAACCCCTGTAACGTCCAGCAGTTTACGATGGTCAACGAGTTGTTCCGCGAGGGTGGCTACCGACCGCCGTGGCTCTGGTCGGTTGCGGACGTCTTAGAACAGACGGCCGATGTCGACGCAATCGTCATCTCCGATCCAGTCGGCCACGGCTCGGATCGCGGCGCGCACAACTGTGGAGAGTGCGACGACAGAGTCCAGAAAGCAATCAAGGATTTCGATCTGCGGCAAGACGAAAACGTGTTCGCTCAAGTGAGCTGTGAGTGCAAACGGACGTGGGAACTCGTCATCGAAGAAGAAACGAGCTATGCAATGCCGTTAGCGCGGTAGGAAGCAACTACTTTTAAACTACGTTGGCCGAAAAACGGCGTGACTACTTAGGCTTGGAAGCCAGCGAGAATGTCTTGGCCATCGGTCCCGCCGATATCCGGCAGCGTCGACCGCTCTGGGTGCGGCATCAACACGGCCACCGAATCCGTCTTGCCGAGAATGCCAGCGACGTTACCCGTCGACCCGTTCGGATTCGCGTCGTCAGTCAGGTTTCCGTCCTCGTCGCAGTACCGAAAGAGGATCTGGTCGTTTGACTCCAGTTCGTCGTATCGCTCGTCGGTGATCTCAAAGCGGCCCTCACCGTGGGCAATCGGAATCTCGATTACGTCGCCCTCTTCAAATTCTTGGGTCCACGGCGTCTCGGCGTTTTCGACCCGCAGATGAACGTGTTCACACTGGAAACGTGCACTTTTGTTTGTCGTAAACGCCCCGCCAGTCAGCCCTGACTCCGAGCCAACTTGCGCGCCGTTGCAGACGCCGAGCACGGGGGTACCCTCCTCGGCGGCCGCACGGACCTCGTCCATTATCGGCGAGCGGGCAGCCATCGCCCCAGCCCGAAGGTAGTCACCGTACGAAAAGCCGCCGGGCAGCATGATACCTGTCGTGTCGCTGGGCAGCCCATCCTCGTGCCAGACGCGTTCGGCATCGATACCGAGGTAGGCCAGCGCACGAACCGCATCCCGGTCACAGTTCGAACCACCGAACTGGATAACGGCGACAGTCATTTCGCGTTCGCTGCCTCCGCGATCTCGACCTCATAGTCGTGGATCGTTGGGTTGGCCAAGAGGCGTTCGGCCATCTCGTCGACTCGCTCGGCGGCCGCCTCAGCGTTCTCCGCATCGAGGTCGAGTTCGTACACGTCAGCCGCTCGGAGTGCCGACAGCTCGAAGCCGAGCCGCTGGAGGGCTCCTTTCGTCGTTTCGGCTTCCGGATCAAGCACACCATGTTTCAGCCGAACAGTTACCGTCGCGGTGTAGGTACTCATAGCCGACTGTCGGCGAGCGTAGTCAAAAGCTCTTTTGAAACCCACGTCAACGGCTGGCAGAACTCTCAACGGGCTGTCGACCATTCGTCGGATGGACACGTTTTTGCTTGCGGGTTGCTATCGGCCGATAATGACCGTACTCGACTGCAGTCTGGAGGTGTCACGATGACGACCGAACTCACCGAGATCACTGTTATCGGGGGCGACAAAACCGGACTCATCGCCCGCGTCACAACGCTGCTGTTCGAGCGCGGAATCAACATCGAAGACCTCGATCAAGCCGTCCGCGACGGGCTGTTCCGGATGTCGATGCGTGTCGACACCGACGAGATGACTACCGAGCGCGACGAGCTCCGCGAGGCACTCTCCGAGCTGGGCCGCGAACTCGGCGTCGAGATCCAAGTTCGGTTTCCCAGTGACCGACAGACCCAGCGCATTGCCGTGTTCGTCACCAAAGAATCACACTGTCTCGAAGCCTTGCTGGATGCCCAAGACTCGAATGAACTGGATGCCGAGATTGCGGCAGTCATCGGCAACCGCGGGGAACTCCGCGAGGTGGCCGAGGCCCATGACGTCCCGTTCTACGATGTCGGCGACGGCAAGGGCTCGCCCGACGAGGACCGGATGCTCGATATTCTGGCCGAACACGACGTCGACCTCATCGTGCTCGCCCGCTACATGCGGATTCTCGGTCCAAAGATCGTCTTCCGCTACGAGGACCGTATTATCAACATCCATCCCTCCTTGCTCCCTGCGTTTCCCGGTGCTGCGGCCTATCGGCAGGCCAAAGAGGAGGGCGTCCGGATCGCGGGCGTCACCGCCCACTACGTAACAACGGATCTCGATCAGGGACCAATCATCACCCAGCGTGCATTTGACATCCCTGATGATGCGCTGATCGATGAGATCAAAGCGCGTGGGCAACCCTTGGAGGCCGAGGCACTTCTTGAAGCGGTCACACTCCATTTAGACGATGCCGTCTCGGTCCATCGCGGTCGAACCAGTCTCCGAGACAGTGCTGAGGTCGGAGCGTATCAACTTGGGCTCTCGGAGACTGCCCAGAACGAAAACCCGACCGAGCCGGTCGACGATCCCATCGAACAGCGCGACGTCCCGAAAGTAGCCGACGACTAACTTATAAGTCGTCGAGCCGGTTGGCAGTGGTCGATGAATCTCTGATAACTAATCGCGTTGGTCGACAGTAGGTGGTGACTAACTTATAACTCGTCGAGACGGTCGACCGCGTCGACGAGTGGCGGAGCCTCGAACCAGTCGTAATCGGTGTAGGCGTTGGCCCCGGCAGTGTACATATCAGCGACGGCGGTGAGAACCTCCTCGGGCAACTGAATCGGCTCGATTTCGCAGAGCGGTCGCCAGTCGGCGACGTCGGCGTTTTCGACCTCGCGTTTGGCCTTGCCAACAGCTTCGACCCACTCGGGTTGTTCACGCTTGTAGTACTGCCGGATGACCTCTTTGGAGAGCTGTCGACCGTCCACAGCAAACCGGTTTTCGTCGAACGTGCCGACGACGTCGGCGACCAGCACCATATCGTTGTGATACAGGCACTCTATTTTACCGTCCTCGTGGCTGAACCCGACCGAGTCGGCGTGTTCGGTAATGAGTTCGTTGACTGTCAGTGCGAGCGATTCAAGCGCCTCAATCGAGGCAGCCCCCGCGATAGCGTCGGCTTCCTCGCGCGTGAGATACCGGTCCTGTTCTTCGTACTTCGTCGAGAACTCGACAACTGGCTCTGGCAGGTCGACAACGTCGTCGGGCCATGATTCGACAGCAAGGCCGTAGTCGGCTGGCTCGCCGCGTTTACGAAGGCTCGATCCAACGGGTACGGTGTTTCGGAAAACGACCTCCAAGGGAACAAGAAAGTTCTCGCCGGCCGCCTCGTGATAGGCCTCGTAGTCGTAGCCTAACTCACTGTCATACGGGAGATCAGGCACCTGTGTGAGTTCGATTGCCATCTCGGTTGGTGGAACCTGGCAGTCGACGAGGTCGACGATCTCGTCGCCATCGGGGTCGACGACGCCACGATAGTGCGTCGGCACGCCGTGGGCTTCCAACAGCTCGAAGTTGAACGCGCCCATCGTACAGAGACTCGCGCCTTTCTGCGGGATGGCGTCGGGCATCTGGCCCCAGTCGAACACGGAGTAGGCATCGGTAAAGACGAATCGACCCGCACCGAGGGCACTCGCCGTCGGCTCGCGGTCGACACGGAATTCCTTTACGCTCGTCATGGTCGTATCGGCGGCTGCCGGCCGTATCAATGTTTCAGTTTTCCCGTCGATACCCCCGCAGAGCACCGCGACCGACCCCTTTTTACTCGGGACGCTCCTTCGGTCAATAATGACGCGCCGGTCGGCCGCCGAGCTTGCAGCCGCGGATTTCGAGTTCGACCACGTCGCCGAGACCGATCAGTGCTTCGAGAACGCGCTGGCGAAGGCCCGAGACGGCAGGCGGCTGACGGTCGACGATGCGGTCGAGCTGCTGACGACCGGCACCGACACCGTTGGCATCGACCCACGACGTAAAGAACAAGTCCTCGAGATCGCCGACCGCCGGCGGGCCGAAATGGTCGGTGACGACGTGACCTTCGTTGCCAATCTTAACAACAACGTCACCACCGCCTGCAACGTGGGGTGTCTGTTCTGTAATTTCAAGGATTCGGCCCACGCCTTCGAAGCCGACAGTGACATCGAGCACGCTGGCTTCACCAAGACGCCCGCAGAATCCAGACGAATCGTCGACGACACGCTGGATATGGGGATCTCGGAGGTCTGTTCGGTGTCGGGACTGCATCCCGCGTTCGCGCTCGACGACGAACACCACGAAATTTTGGCGAGCTACGACGAGCCGGCCAGCGATGTCAATTATAAACCACCCGAACGGTACGCCACCGATCCGGGCACCTACACAGAGCAGATGCGGGCGATGTCTCTTGAGGACGTCCATCTACACTCGATCACGCCCGAAGAGGCGTACCACGCCCGCCGAGGGACCGACTGGTCGTATAAAAACGTATATAAACGACTCCGCAAGGCGGGCCTCGACACCGCACCAGGGACGGCCGCCGAGATTCTGGTCGACGAGGTCCGTGAGGTGGTCTGCCCGGGAAAAATCACCACCGACGACTGGCTCGACGCGATGGAAGGGGCGATGGCCGCTGGCCTGGGCACGACGGCGACGATTATGTACGGCCACGTCGAAAACGAGATGCACCGGGCGATCCACCTGAAAAAGGTCCGAGAGCTTCAGGACCGGACTGGCGGGATCAGTGAGTTCGTACCGCTATCGTTTGTCCACCAGAACACGCCCCTCTACAAACACGGCGTGGTCGACGGCGGTGCGAGCGATGCCGAAGACGAGCTGATGATCGCCGTCTCGCGGCTCTTTCTCGACAATATCGACAACATCCAGAGCTCGTGGGTTAAATACGGCAACGCCAAAGGCCTCAAACTGCTCAACTGCGGCGCGAACGATTTCATGGGGACGATTCTCTCCGAGGAGATCACCAAACGCGCTGGCGGCAGCTACGGCGAGTTCCGGAGCGTCGCAGAGTACGTCGAGATGATCACCGCAATCGGCCGCCGACCGGTCGAGCGGTCGACCGACTACGAAACCCGGCGACCAATCGACGTCGACGGCGGTCCCTACGGCCCAAC
>PWFE01000139.1 GCA_003554115.1 Haloferacaceae archaeon
CGACGCGAGCACTTTCGGTTCCCGAAACGGGGCTGCTCGAATGGATCGCCGAGCATACGGCTGCAGTCGAACACACAACCGCGCCCGACACTGCCCACACCGAGTAACTACAGCAACTAGCCGTTCGGGCTTCGGGCTTCGTGGTTCCGGGGCTTCGGTGTAGAGTCGGTCGACGGCACAGTACCAAGGACGGGTCGCACCGAGACAACACCCAGTGTCCGCCGCCTGGGTCGGACAGATTGAGTGGGTGTTTTTTCTGGGCTGGTTTCCGGAGAGAGCTTTGTTGACGACCCTCTGTTGTTGATAACTCACCGGTGTCTGCTGCGGTCAGCGTCGGGGCATCTGAAAGGCACCTTTATATATTATCTGAAGATACAAAATCTGATATATTGAGTATTTACTCTTTGAGTATTCGTAAACAAATGAGGGTATCAAATAGGCAAACATCCGTATATGTTTTCTCGTGGTAATACACATTAGTGCCGTAAAATCTTTTATACAGTGTGTAAGAGGCTCTGAGTCGACTTTACCATCTCTCTACTATCGTGGTGTGTTTTTGTGTAGACACACAGCTAAAACGTATGTAGAGTGACCATATGATAGTCAACTATCTTAGACAATACCGAAAATTTATATATGGTACTTTCTAACCGGTTGTTGTGCGTCACAATCACGAAAACAGACCATTGTCTCGGTCAAGTGAGGCCGACGACAACGCGTTAGATCCGCCGACTGACGAACCGGCAACGGAACCGTCCGCACTCCCGAACCCCGAAATGGGACGGCGGGGTTACTTGGGGCTTCTTGGAGGCGGTGTCGGTGCAGCCCTCCTTGGCAGTGACTCGGTCAGTGCGGAAAGTGCGGGCTACGGTGCCGGTGAGTACGGGCTCGGCGAGTACGGTGGCACCGAAAGTGAGTTCGACGACTCACCGTCTCAGCCGCCTGAGGAATCCGACGACGACGCAGATGAAGACAGTCTACCGGATGTACTCACTGTCTCGGCCGACCCCGAGCCATCAGCCGCAACGCTTTCGGGACTTATCTGGACGCTTGGCGACGCCGACTCGGCGAGTGCGTACTTCGAGTACCGAGCGGTCGACACCGAGGAGTGGGCCGAAACTGATGCGTCGACACAGTCGACGTGGGGCACATTCACACGAACCGTTACGGATCTCGAACCCGCGACAGCCTACGAGTACCGAGCGGTCGCTGCGGTCGGCGACGACGCCAGCGTCGGCAAGACACAGACGTTCCAGACGCTGGCTGCCGATCAGTCGGCACCCTCGGTCGACAAACTCTCCATTACGGATGTGAGTTCGACGGACAGCGACCTCGAACTCTTGGTCGACTGGGAGGTTTCGGATCCTGACGGCGACCTCAAGACCGTGAGTGTGCTGATTTCTGACGGCGATAGCACGCTTGAGTGGCACGATATTCCTGCCAGCGGCAGCACCGCACACGGCTCACAGGCGCTGTCGGTGGCGGCGGACGACGAGAAAACGTACAAAATCACCGTAGCGGTCACCAACGGGGCCGGAAACCGGGATTTTGCGAGCGAACGACGATACTAACCGAGTATACCAATGACGACACGATACAACACACCGGAAAAAGGTACAGCTGACTGGCACAAACCACTGAACGAAAACTTCGAATCACTTGACATCGATGTTGAGATTCGAGACGCAGAAGACGAACGCGGCGAGTACGAGCCGACCGACGGCGCGAAGTATCTCGCTGTCGACACGGGGACGATCTATCTCGGAGACGGCTCCGAGTGGCAACCAATCGGCACCATTAGTGCTGACAGCGAAAGCGGCGAATCCACCGCTACCGACGGGATCGAATCGGCACGCACGAACGTCGGCGCGCTGGTTGGCGGCACCTACCACGCCAACGACTACTCGGATGGTGGCTTTGGCGTCGCCTTCGAGGCATCGGATCTGTATATTGACAGCGTGGTCGTCGACGCCGACCTCAGCGACATCTCGGATTCGGATCTCACAATCGAACTCCGAAAATACCAGGACGGGGCGATCGATCCCGAGATCGTCGACTCGACGACCGTGACGTTGAGCGGCGGACCCGAACGGGTCAGTCTCGGCTTTACGGTGCCCGAATCAGGCTCATCCGATGCCGACAGCGACGACCTGTACGTACTCCAGCGCGGGGAGGCAAACGGCGATACGATCCCGCTGCGCCGCCGCTTCGAGCGCGAGGGTGACTGGAGTGAGGCCGACTACGCCGATGAGGCCTACGATGCTCCCGAGATCAAATTCGTAAAAGGCGTCATCAACGCGACCTCCTCGGCTTCCCAGCCGGTCGGTAGCTGGTACTACTT
Organism: Haloferacaceae archaeon; assembly: GCA_003554115.1. The sequence continues at coordinate 2,342 of PWFE01000139.1, forward strand.
TTATGACTGGCTTGTCGGTCCTGAACGGCGCCAAGTCCAGAGTCCGCGCTCGACCGACGTCGACGAGATCTACATGCGAGCACGCGACCCCGAAGAGGAGTTCGACAACGTGAGCCCACGGGCGCTGTGGATCGACACCTCCTGAGGGTTCAACACTACACTCTGTACTGACGACTCACAGACGGACGCGACAGGCACGCCCACGAACTGTGAAGTGCGAAAGACCCACTGTCGAGCGCCGTCGTTCCGTTTAGGCGGTGACTTCCTGCAGTCGCTTTTCGGCGCGCTGGCGGTCCTCAGGGTAACCGACGTCGATACGCCAGCCATCGATCCGGAAGGCATCGATGGTGCGCCCGCTGCGGATCAGCAGATCGACCGCCTCGCTGAGTTCGTACTCGCCGCGGTTCGACGGCTGGACCAGCTTACAGGCGTGGAAAATCGCCGGGGTGAACGTATAAAAGCCAGTCATCACGAGGTTTGATTCGGGCTCGTCGGGTTTTTCGACGACTTCGGTGATCTCACCGTAGGCGTTGGTGTTGCACACCCCATACCGACTCGCTTCCTCCCAGGGGACCTCCTCGGTGAGAAACACCGCATCGGCGCGGTCTTCGTTGTGTCGACGAATCACGTCTTCGAGATTGGCATCGAAGATGTTGTCGCCGAGCATTAACATGAAATCGCCCTCGATGTGTTCTTCGACACAGAGCAGCGCGTGAGCCAGTCCCAACTGCTCGCGCTGGTGGGCATACGTGATCGGGACGCCCTCGAAGGAGTCGCCGTAATGGTCGATAATTGCCTCTTTTTTATACCCGACGACGACAACGATCTCGTCGGCACCGAGGTCGACGACCTGCTCGAAGCAGTGTGTCAAAATCGGTTTGTTGTCGACCTCGACCATTCCTTTTGGCTTGTTCTCAGTAAGTGGGCGAAGTCTCGTTCCTTGACCGGCGGCTAGTACAACAACCTGCATAGGATAGACAACGGCACCAAATCATAAAAGAGGTTACATATTCAGCATGCGTGGTAATTGTACGTTTGCGGGGATTCAATAGTGGGACAACGTATAGCAATCGTATCGTTTGTGATGACCATTCGGAGACCTCTCGCAGTCAGTCATGGGTCTCTGAGGTACATGTGGCCAGCAAACGGTGTGTGTCCGCTTTGATCTATGAAGTGGGTGGTTCGACTCACGCTCCCTCTTGTTCCGAAGTATCTACCGAATCGAGAATCTCTTCGGCCGCCGAGACAGCCCGCACCGCCGTCGACTCGTCGACACCATCAGCGGCGTATCTCACCTGTTCGTACTGTTGGGTGAGCTGTTCGAGTGCCTCGCTGTCTTCGTGATCGCTCGGGGGATACGACTGGGCAAGCTCTCGGTGAGTCACCCCCTCTGGCAGTCCGAGTAACTCTCCGAGTTGTCGTCGCACTGCTGCATACGCCAGCACAACCGCGCCGTCGTAGGCGTCTGCTGCAAGCTGCCGTTCGGCCGCCGAATACAGCTCTCGGCTGCTCGCAGGCGTCGACTCGTCCGACGAGCCGTCGACATCGGAGCGTGGAGGTGGCTCCGCAACGTCGTAGGCTGCTGTCGGGACCGCTCGGTCACGCCGAACCCACCACAAACCGACCAGCCCAAACAGCCCAAGTAGTCCGCCGCCAACGAACAGTAGCTCACGCGCTGGGAGTCCGGCTATCGACGGCTCGCCGGCGTTCTGTGGCGATGACGGCTGGGTCTCTCCGCCGCCGTCGAACGCTGCGGGCTGGGTCCGGATCTCGACGGTCTCAGTCGTGGCTTCGAGATGGCCCTCTCCACCGAAGGTCGCCCCAACTGTCGCCGTGCTGTTGTCGGTGGTTTCGGGCAGCCTGACCGTCTCCGAAAACGATCCCTCAAGGTTCGTGTTCACAGTCTCGACAGTCTCGCCGTCGACCGTGAGACCAACGGTCGAATCACGGATTGGCGTACCGCCTTCAGTTTCGAGGCTGCCGCTGATATCGACAGTCTCGCTGTCGGCTTCATCCGCTTCAACGTCGAGTGCGATACTTGTTGATGCCGGCTCAATCTGTCCCTGTGTCGTCTCGCTGGCCGAGCCGATTGCTTGATCGGTCTCGACCGTTCGAACCTCGATATCGACTGTGCCGCTGTCGGTCGACCGAGGGATCGGTGTTTCGACCGAAAACTCGCCGCTGTCATCGGTATCAACCGTCTCTAGCTGTTGGCCGTCGACGAACACGGCGAGCGACACACCCGGAACCGGTCGGTCGAGCTCGCCGGCGACAACCGTCCCTTCGGTGGGATGGTCGCTGTCAACGCTGGCTGTCGACTCGGGAGGTTCCAGTTGGATCTCCGCTTCGACCTGTTCGACGGTCACTGGAATCTCTCGCTGTGTCGCCCGGTACTCCGAGGTTTCGTTTGGGCGAAACACCACGTCCAGCGTCGTCTCGCCAAGCGAGTCGACAGGGTGATGGGTGATCTCGAATTGGCCGACTGCATCGGTCTCGACATCGTAGGTCTGGCTGCCAACCGCTATCGAGACCTCCTGGTCGTCGACTGGCTCACCGCTGGCTGTCTGGAGCTGGCCGTTGATGCGTGCGGGCTCGTCGAAGCTGATGTTCGTCCGGTCGGCCTCAACCAACAGCAGTGTGTTGACCTGGCCGGCGTCCGTAGTCTGACTCAGAAACTCGTCGACTCCAGTCTGGCGCGTCTCGATCTGTTCAATCTCGTCGCTGTGGTCGATGCCGGTTTCGGCTTCCAACGTTTGGTAGGAACTGCTGAGTTCCTCACCGCGCTCGGAGATGTCAGCGGCGTCGTCTTGCAAATCTCCTCGCAACTCATCGGCCTGCTCGTTGTCGCCGCCCTCGCGGGCATCTCGGTATGCCTCCCGTCGTTCGTCGAATCGTTCGCCCGCATCGATAAACTCGGTGTGTCGGTCGCGTGCCTCGCTGTACGGCTCGGCTTCGGATTCGCCGACTACCTCCGCGTACTGCGCGAGCGTTTCGTCGTACCCCTCGCCGAGCGGTTCGCGGGCGTCCTCGTAGTCGCCATCGGTCGACTCGTCGGTTGCCTCGGCCAGCCGGTCGGCCAAGAGTGATTCGAGATGTTCCTCGATTCCTTCGGGTTCCTCCGGCTCAGTTGCCTCTCCGGGGTTCTCGTGAGACGCCGACGTCGACTGTGCGCTCTCGCCGAGCTGTCGCACCTCGGCAGACTGTTCGGTGCCGCCGGCGTCTTCGGTAGCACTGACAAAGCCGACGCCAGCAGTACAGATCGTCACCACGACGAGAAGTGCGACGAGGGCATGGAGGGATGACCGACAGACCATTCAACGAGACACACGTTGTGTGACTGCATACATATATACTCGTCAGGGTTGCTGACGGGAACTCGGTTCGTGTCCGTCTCGCTGTCGGTTCTGCGTGAGGTTCATGTCGTTCTGAATAAGTTTCAAACCGTGCTCACCACATCTCTGTAGCATGGACCCGACGCGCCAGCCTTGGACGGCCGCAGCACTCGTCGTCACGCTAGCTGGAGTGGCACCCCTTTCGGGATCGGTGGTGCCTGCGGTCGGCGCGGCAGCACTCGCCGCGTGGCTCATCGCCGTCCAGTTGGTTGCCGTCCGAAGCCTTCGGTCGACGGCTGCCAGAGCCACCGTGGTCGTCGAGGTCGACGACACACCCACCGAGGCGGGGACGCCGATTCCGGTCACCGCCACCGTCGAGCGACCTGATGCCGCAGCCAACACCGCGCTGACGGTGACGTATCCCACACCGTCCGTTGCCGAGCCGATTCCACAGGCTGATCGACGGATCGGGTTGGCTCCCTCGGAGACGCGAGCCTCGACGACGTTCGATGTGCGGATTCCGGTTGCCGGCCAGTTTCGCCTTTCCGAGCCGCGGTGGCTTCTCGCGGACCCCTCCGGATCTGTAACCGAATCGTACCGCTACGGCCCGACACCCGAGTTCCACGTTGTCGAAGCAACGACTCAGCAGCCCCGCGTCGACCGCAACGGCAGCGAAAGCGGGTTTGACGTCGACGGAGCCAACCAGCATACGCGGGCTGGTATCGCCGTCGACCGGCTTCGGCCCTACGAGCAGACCGACTCCGCAAGCCGGATTGACTGGAACACCACCGCGCGAGTGGGCGAGCCGTACGTCCGCGAGACCGCAACCCAACGCAGCCCCACGGTGCAACTGGTCGTCGACCACCGGTCGAAAATGCGGTTCGGCCCACCCGGTGAAACGATGTTCGAGTTGGGTCGTGACGTTGCGCTCGGCGTCGTCAAAACCGCACAGACCGACGGCAACCGACTCGGACTCCTCACGGTCGGCGACGATGGAATGACGAACACTGTCGACCCAACCGACCGGTCGGACGGCTACGCCGAACTTCGGCGCCGACTCCACGAACTTGAGCCGACGCCGGGCGAGCAGCCAGCCTCCGGAATCGAGGTCGACCATGCCGAATTCCCCAGAGCTCTTGTAGACGACCGCCAACCCACCGACAGCGAATTTGGGCGGATTCTTCAGGAGTTTGACACTGCTTCGACGACGGGTGCCTCGGAGACCGAGAGACGCCCACTGGTGAGGGCTATGCAGTACAACAAGCCGACCGCGCGCGCCTCGCAGTCGTGCGTCATCATCACCGATGATACGGATCGAGCCGAACTCTGGGCGGCCGTCCGAGTCGCACTACAGCAGTCGACGAGGGTAGTCGTCTACCTGACTCCCAGCGTCTGTTTCGATCCCGAACAGCCGCCCGACACCGCCCACGCCACCGACCGATACCGACAGTTCGAACAGTTCCGAAAACGCGTGGACGGACTCGGCTCAGTGACTGCCTTCACTGTTGGCCCCGGTAGTCGGCTTGCTGCGGTTCGGTCCAGTCGACCGGCCGGAATCGGCGAGTTGACACTCGACCACACCCAGCCAGCGTCGACCGACGAATCGACGCCGTGGCCGCCAGCAGCCGCGGCCGCCTCGGACGGAGGGGCGCATGACTGAGCCGAACGTTGAAGCCCTGTTCGATCTGCTCGTCCCGACGCGCGACTGGAGGCCCGACGTGCCAAGCGCTGTCCGACTGCTCGGACTCTGCTGGATCGGGGCGGCAGGCTGGATTGTCGGCAGCGATCTGAGTTTCGTATTTGGGCTGGGACTCGCCGTACTCGGAATGATTGTGCGACCTCTCACGACGGTCGCTGTCGGCCACGCCGCGCTGATCGTGCTCGTCCCCGATCCATTTAGCGCCTCGGCGCTCGTCACGTTCGGGCTGTTCGAGAGTGGGTTGCTGCTGCTGTTGGTGAGCGAACGCCCAACACGTCCGATTGTGGCTGTCCTGACGGTGATCGGGGCCGCTGGTCTCGCTGTCGCCGCTGGCCTGCTTGCGGTGACTGCCGGACTGGCTGCGGCCGGTATGTTCATCATTGCGGTGCTGGCGGCAGCTTCAGCACTCCTGTACCGGTACGAACGCACTGCAGTCGACCGAATCGTTGCGGCTCGCAGCTCAACCGACGACGAACCGCAGACAACTCACTCATGACAGAGACACAACGTAGCGACCGAACTGGAGACCGAGACGACGCTCGAACCGAAGCCACCGCTGGGGACGACACAGCCGTCGATTATGCGGCACTCACCAGCCGACTCGGCCAGCTTGAAGCCGAGAACCGTCGACTGCGAGAGACAGACCAAGACACGTCCCAAGAGTATCGCCGAACTGCACGCGGACTTATCGCTGTCGGTCTGCTGTGTGGCGTCGTTGGCCTCGCTGTGACCGGTTCAGACGTGCTATTCGCGCTGGCCGGCATTGGGCTGTTCAGCGGTGTGCTTACCTACTATCTGCGCCCCAGGGCGACCGTCTCAGCGGATATCTGCGGCCGGATCTACGGTGCCAGCGCGCGGAGCTACGACGCGCTGTGTGCCGACCTCGGGCTTTCGGGTCGCCGACTGTACGTCCCCGTCGAGTCGACCACGCCCGAGGATGCAGTCCGGCTGTTTGTCCCTCAGCAAGCGACACAGGGGACGCCAACTGCGTCGACACTGCAAACGAACTCACTCATCGCCGACGCCCAGTCAGGACGCTATGGCCTGTCGGTTCATCCGACCGGCGGCGAGCTGTTCGGGGCGTTTCAGCGCGTCGTCGATGGTCCGCTCGATGCTGACCCGCAGGTGGCAGCCCAACAGCTCTCGGATGCAGTCGTCGAGAGCTTCGAGCTCGCCAAGTCAGTATCGACCGACCTCGACCCCCAGAAAGGACAGCTTTCGGTCCGCTTTGTCGATCCACTGTTCGACCGGCGCGCTGGGTTCGACCATCCGCTCGTCTCGTTTTTCGCCGTTGGCCTCGCGGTCGCACTTGACACACCGGTTGATGCAACGGTCACCGACACTGAGCCCTTCTCGGTGCGGCTCCGCTGGGAGACTGCAGGTTCGACGGGCGAAACCGCTCCAGACACAGGCGTTGAGGTCGACACTGACACTGCCGACACAGCCCAGCGGTCGACTACCCAGCCGTCTACTGGCTCCGGGTGACTGCAGACGTCAGGCGTTCCAGTAGTGTTACTGACTGTCGGCTTCGGAGGGAATGTCGACGTCAGGTACTGGAACCGATCCGACGAGTTCGTCGAGAATGCCGTGTGTCGAACGATTGTGCATCCGGGCGTCAGTGTTCCGGACGATCCGGTGGCCCAACACTGGTTTTGCGAGTGCTTTGATATCATCCGGGAGAACGTACGCTCGGCCGTCAATTGCAGCCCGAGCTTTCGCCGTGTTGAGAAAGACAAGGCTTGCACGGGGCGAACCACCGTGTTCGAGACGATGGTCCGACCGCGTTTCGTGGACGATGTCGAGAATGTACTCGACGACCGGCTCGGCGACTGATACCTCGGCGACCGCCTGCTGTGCTGCCAGCACGTCTTCGGCACTGACGGCGGCATCGATGTCCGTCGGGCCGAGCTCAGGTGCCGAATCGAACTTCCGGATGATCGTTGATTCCGTCTCTCGGTCCGGGAGTTCGACCGCGTATTTCAGCGCGAACCGGTCGCGCTGGGCCGCCGGGAGTCTGAACGTACCGTCGACCTCGATTGCGTTCTGGGTAGCAATCAGACAAAAGGGCCTCGGAAGCTCGACAGTCTCGCCGTCGATTGTTACGTGGCGTTCTTCCATAGCCTCCAAAAGGGCGGACTGGGTTTTCGGCGGTGCACGATTGATCTCGTCGACCAGAACGACGTTGCCGAAAACCGGTCCCTTTCGGAGTTCGAATTGGCCGGTTGGCTCGCGATAGATGTGCGTCCCGGTGATATCTGTCGGCAGCACGTCGGGTGTCATCTGGATTCGGCTGTACTCGACGCCAAGTGCGCGAGCGAACACCTTGGCAATCGTCGTTTTGGCGACACCCGGGGGTCCCTCCAACAGCATGTGATTGCCGCTCAACAGCGCGATGGTGAGTCCTTCGATGACTTCGCTGGTGTCGACTAACACGTTCTCAACGGCCGTCTGTATTCGGTCGCACAGAACGGCGGGGTCGGCGATCTCGCTGGCCTCGGGCGTCGACGACACCGTGTGTCGGCCGTCTTTGTTCGGCAAGCCACCGTCAGTCAGCACTGTGGGTTGCGCTGGGTTCGTCTGTCCGTCCGTTGGCCCACACGAGGGTCGAATCGAGGAGTTACTGTTTTTCATACGCTGTAGGAATCCGCCAGCCACACAGAGGCCAGACGGGATGGCATTCGACTGCGTTGTGTGAGTACCACCGCTTAGTTAGTGAGTCCTTTACTATCACTCAGGCTCATTCGGTCTCGAATTTGAGCGGTTAGTCTCGCCATACACTGGGTTGCTGTTGGCTATCTACTCCGCTGTCGACCGACAACAGCAACGAGTCCAACGAGCATCACCCCAACGACTGCGGCCACAGCAGGTGTCTCTCGGACCCACGAAACGCCGTCGACGAGCGGGGGCGTTGCTGCGGTGTGGCTCGAATCGACAAGTGTCTGACTGTTGGTGTCGACAAGATTCGCTGCGAACGCTTCGTTGTCGGGCTGTTCGAGCATCGCATTGATAAACAGACTCGGATCGCTGACAACGAGTACCGTCCCTTCTCCGACCGGTTCGACTGTCACGACCGGATAGGAGCTAAATGCGGTCTCATCGTCGAGGTCGTCCGCTCCGACCGGGTCGAGATAGCTGAACGACGAACTGGCGACGACCGGTGTCGCTCCGTTCGGCTCGATGACCGTCCCGTTGTTCAGCGTCAACTGCTCGACGGTTGTGGTGGTTGGGTGCTCAGAGACGTTGTTCGCAACGGGAAACGATGACTGGCGAAAGTTGTTCTCACGGTCCCGCAGCATCGCCCCGTCGAACCGAGCGGTAGCACCGACAGCCGCAAGGAGTTGATTCCCGTTCGGGCCGAAATCATCGGCAACCACCAGTGTCCCGCCGTCTTCGACGAAGCGCTGGATTCTCTCTGTGTCGGTGCTGTCGTACGAGGATTCGGGAGCCATCACGATGGCGGTTGTCGACGACGGCTCGACCGACTCATACCGATCGGTGCTCGCGACAACCACCACAGTACCGTTGTCGGCCGCCAGCTCTTGGAGTTGGCTGGTCCCGTCCCACTCCGTGTTGTGTGGACTAAACGCCGCCGTAGAGCTGGTCCCAACAAGCATCACTGCCACACCGGCGGTAACCACGAGTGCCACCAACAGCAGCCGAGGATACGACCAGCCGAACGGCCGCGGAGCCTGCTGGGGTAGCTCGTCCGACCTCTGAGAGTCGGCATCGCTCATCAGAGTGCCTCCGGCAACGCTTCCAGTGTTCGACTCGCAATGAGGATTCCGAGACCGGCCATCCCTAGAATGATGAGGCTGCGAAGTCGTCTGCGCCACCGCGGGCTCACACTAAAGGGGGCAGTCAACTCGATGACGACAAATAGCCCGACCAACGAAATCGAGTAGAGCAGTTCGGCGGTCAGCGAATCGGACAGCGCGAGTAGCAAAACGGCTCCAAGCAGCCACGCTGTCAGTGCGTGAACGAATCTGAGTCGACGGGGGACAGTCATATGCTACGTGGTGGGCTGGGCGGTCTTGGGTCTGCTATGCGCGATCGAGTCACCATCGGCGTTAGGACCGCCTGACGAGCGGTTCGTACCACTCGCGGTTGGCGTCGTACCACTCAATAAACTCTCCGAGACCCGCACGAATCGAACGGGTTGGTTTGTAGCCGATTGTGGTCTCAGCCTTCGAGATGTCGGCATGAGTGTGTTCGGCGTCGCCGGCTTGGCGGTCGTCGTGTTCGATCGACAGCGAGGGATCAATCTCGTCGCGGACCGTTTCGGCGAGTGTATAGATATCGATCGTGTCGGTCGAGCCGATGTTCAGCACTTCGCCGTCGGCACTATCAGTATCGAGGAGCGTCCGGTTGGCCTCGACAATGTCGTCGATGTAGGTGAAATCACGGGTCTGCTCGCCGGTGCCGTAGACGACGGGTGGCTCGCCGTTCCGGCACCGTGAGACGAAGTTCGAGATCGCCATATTTGGCCGCATTCGCGGGCCGTACACCGTAAAGTACCGCAGCGAGACGGTTGGGAGGCCGTAGATCTCGTTGAACACTCGTGTGTACTGCTCGGCTGCCAGTTTCGAGACACCGTACGGCGAGACGGGAGTCGTTGGATGGTCCTCACTGTACGGCAGCGACTCAGGCTTGCCGTACACTGACGACGACGAGGCGTTGACGACCCGTTCGACGTCGGCATCTCGGGCGGCTTCAAGCACGGTGAGTGTCCCGTCGACGTTGATCCGATTCGGTTTGTGGGGGTTCTCAACGCTCGTCCGAACACCGGCTTGGGCGGCCTGATGGTAGATAACGTCGACGTCGGCGACAAGTTCGTCGACGAGGTCGGCGTCGGTGACGCTTCCCTCGATGAACTCGTAGCTGCCGTCGCTGTCGGCGGCCGCGGTGGTCGACATCTCGATAGTGTGCTGTTTGATACCGACATCGTAGTACGGATCGAGCACGTCCAACGCCGTCACGTCGTGGCCGTGACGAGTGAACTGTTCGGCGAGATGTCCACCAATGAACCCAGCACCGCCGGTAACCAGAATGCGCATACCATATACTGGAAGTAAGATGACAAAACGGTACGGACCCTCAGTATTCCAAATATAATGCTTTCACAGAGTATACGGATTGTCTGTTGTTTGGCACACTGATTACTATCCAAACAGTGAGTATTTGTCGACCGTTCACTGCAGGTGAAAAAGAAGTTAAGTCGCTTTCGTCCGATACTGTGTTCTGAGAGACACGATCACCCCCGGTTAGTTGTCGGATTTGGTGCAGTTGTTGGTGGCTCTTTGGCTCTCTGTATCATGCTCGTATGTTCCCACAAATAGATTCGACCCATCCGTAGGAAATGAGTGTAGTCGACAAACTAAAATCAGGGTTCAAAGCCCAGCTTTCCAGTCAAGTTGTTTCGGCGGCCGTTGGCGGAATACTCACGGTCGTGTTGGCCCGCCTGTTGACGCCGAACGAGTACGGGCTGTTCTTTCTGGCGATCAGTGTGTTCGGCTTCTGTAAGGTCTTTACGAGACTCGGGATTGCGCGCTCTGCAGGGCGGTATATCGCCGAGTACAAAGAGACGAGCCCGGAGCAACTCCCGTACATCATTCGAACGGCGGTCATTGTCAACACGATCACGATCGGTATCGCTGCACTCGTCTTGGGTGTTGGCCACCAGCAGATCGCCAATCTGCTACAGCAACCCGAGTTGGCTCCACTGCTGTTGTTCGGGATTCTGTATCTGAGTTTTACCACATATGCCACCTTCCTGAGCAAGGTCTGGCAGGGGTTCGAAGAGATCACACTCGCTTCGATGATCGAGATCTGCTCGCAGCTGGGTCGACTCGTCTTTTCAGTTGGCTTCGTGCTTGCTGGCTTCGGTGCGATGGGCGCGCTCGGTGGCTACGCGGTGGCGACCGCCATCCCGGTCGTTATTGGGAGTGTGATTTTGTATCGGAACTACTACGCCGTCGGCGAGACTGCCGACGCCATCGAATCGGGGCTCCGTCGACGGATCGTTGAGTACTCGATCCCGATTACAGCGACAAATACGGCCGACAGAGTCGACAAGGAGATCGATACGATCCTGATCGGCATCTTTCTCTCGCCGGTGGCTGTCGGCCAGTATGTCATCGGCAAACAGGTCGTCCGATTTATCGAAACACCGATGAACGCGGTTGGATTTACGCTTTCGCCGACGTTCGGCGCACAGAAGGCCGAGGGAAACATCGCCCGAGCCTCACGCATTTACGAGGTCGCATTGAGTCACATTCTCGTGTTGTACATTCCCGCCGGGGCTGGCATTATCCTCGTCGCAGAGCCGTTTGTTGCGCTGTTTTTCGGCTCCGACTACCTTGGTGCGGTGCCCGTTTTGCAGGTACTCGGTGTTTTCGTGGTGCTGCAAGCGATCACCAAACTCAGCGGCAACGGGCTGGATTATCTCGGCCGCGCTCGCTCACGTGCGATTGCAAAAACGGTCGCCTCAGTGGTGAACGTCGTAATGAACGTCGCGCTGATTCCGACCATCGGAATCGTGGGAGCGGCATTGGCAACTGTGGTCACACACGGGATGTACACGCTATTCACGCTGTACATCATCGCCCAAGAGTTCGATCTTGACGTGCGTCGACTCAGCGGGCAGGTCAGCCGAATCTGTCTGGTGACAGCGGTGATGTCGACCGTCGTCGTGGTGTTTCTCGACCGGATCAACGGCTTGATCACACTGTTTGTCGTCGTCGGTGTGGCGGTTGCTGTGTGGGCAGTGCTCTCGGTGCTGACTGGTCTGCTGGACCCTCAGCGGGTTAAATCGATGCTAGTCTAAGAGAATGCTGTGGCGGGAATGGTCGCTCAGAGCACATTGGTGGTCGACTCGGTGTCGGTGTCATCTGCCTCTTCAGTGTCGTCGACATCATCGGCCTCATCGTCTTGCTCTTCAGCGTCATCAGCATCATCAGCGTCGTCAGCCTCCTCGTCTTGCTCTTCAGCGTCATCAGCATCATCATCGCCAGCGTCGTCAGCCTCCTCGTCTTGTTCCTCTTCAGCGTCATCAGCATCATCAGCGTCGTCAGCCTCCTCGTCTTGTTCCTCTTCAGCATCATCATCGCCAGCGTCGTCGGCCTCATCTTCTTGTTCTTCTTCAGCATCATCATCGCCAGCGTCGTTGGCCTCATCGTCTTGTTCCTCTTCAGCATCATCAGCGTCATCAGCGTCGTTGGCCTCGTTGTCTTGTTCCTCTTCAGCATCATCAGCGTCATCAGCATCATCGGCCTCATCGTCTTGCTCTTCAGTATCATCATCGCCAGTGTCGTCGACCTCGTCACCTTGGTCTTCGGCGTCATCAGCGTCGACGTCATCAGCGTCGTCATCCGTCTCTCCGCCATCGTCGATTTCCTCGATGTCGGTGGCCTCGTCGATGTCAGCTGTGTCGTCCGGGTGGACGAGATACAGGTCATAGCCGCCGTTTGACTGGACGTTGTTAATTCCCGGCTCGGCATCGAGATAGCGGAAGTCGTCGTGACTGAACCGGAAGCCCTGCCAGAGAATCGGATCACGCGTCCGGTCGGCCTCCGTTACTGGCAGATAGATCCGCTCGTCGTACTCTGTGCGTAACGACTGGTTTGCAAAGTGGTCCGGCACGCCCACCTCATCGTCTTCGACGTAGTAGGCATCCTCAGGAATCGATCGCCCTTGGATCGCGTTTCCGTACCGACTCGTCGACGAGCGAACCTCGGTGAACAAAACATCCGATGCTTGATGCTCGAAGGTCGTTTCATAGCCCTGCATCTGCTGTTCGGTCACCTGATCAGAGGGGTTGTAAAAGTACGGTGAGCTGAAGGCGACCGGGACGCTCACAAGCAACACCACGATGAGCAGCCCGGCGGTTCCAAGGCGTGCAGTGCGAGCCGAAGTACGACGGCCGACATAGAGAGCGGCTCTGCCGATGGCTATCGTCCCCAGAACCGTCACGAGCACCATGATCGTCCCGATATGCCGGAAATACTGATCGGAAATCCCGCCGACGAGATAAATCCCAAAGACGCTGAAGATAGCCACAAATCCGCCGCTAAAGTAGACCAACAGCGTCCGCTCGGTCGACGAATCCGTCGTAAAAACCTGCTGTAGAGACGCTAACAGCGGGAACTCGATCACTCGGAGTACGACCGCGCCCATCAGAATCGCAGCAAACACCGAAAACGCCAACTGGACCGAAAACAGCTTGAGAAACACTTCGGGGAGACTGCCACCGACAGCCTCCAGTGAGACGTTTCGGGTGGCCGTCGTCTCTGCGGCCGTCGTGTCGGTAAACGGTACGACGATCGTCGCGGCGACGGCGGACCAAAACGCTTCGACCCGCTGGACCCAGAGCCAAAACAGCAGTCCAAAGACGAACACAAGCGAGTAGACTGGTCGTCTGCCGGCCGGTGCTCGCTGGCCGGTTCGCCTCGCATGGATGACCTGCAGGACGGCAATCGTACCGAAAAAGACGACGAGGTTCGCCGCCTGCTGGAGATGAAGCATGACGAACATTGTCGAGACGAACATGAACAGCACCGAATAGCTGCGACTGCGGCCCGTATACACCAGCAGAAATGCAAACAGAATCACCGGCGCGAACATGAGCGCCTGACTAGTTGGATGGATGTATGTCGACGGGCTGATGTGGTTTAGCGGCAAGAGCAGCAATCCTGCAAACAGCCCGATGTAGGCGAGCCGTGAATCGTTCGTCAACGCCCGGATCACCAGTGGGATGAAGACGAAAAAACAGAGAATGAACACGACGACAACAATCAACAGGCTGTGTTCGAGCGTGCTTCCGGTGACATCAGCAAGCATTGAACCAAGCGTATGGACCGCAGGGTAGCGGCTGGCCATGAGGTCGTACGTCCCCTGATTGATGTCTCTGGTGGTGCCGAGATGGCTCAGCGAGTCAGTCGGCCCCATATAATGATACCCGCGGATAATCGGCGTCGACATAATGGTGAACATCGACAGCCCGCCCAACACGGCACCGAGCGAGCGGCTGGGTCCATCGAGTTTCGAAAACACAAGCAGGACGGACAACACAAGCGCGCCAACCGTCCCAGCCCAAAACAGCAGCGGCGTCGACGCATAGATTGACAACTCATAGCCCGTTGCAGGGGTCAGATACCCCACCACGACAGCCACTGCAATACTCAGAAATCCGAGAGAAAGCCAGAGCCGTGAATCAGTTTGCAGTCGGAAACCCATATGTCGACTACAGTTGGTGGCCGAATGCATAGTGGTATCCACCGTCAGCATTTCAGTATACTCTCTCAAACTGAAACAGCAGTGAATCCAACTGCTGGCTACCCGGCTTCAGTACAGCGGTTCGATATCAGGATGGGTTCGGATGCCGTCGGCCATCGTCTCGGGGTCGATTTCTCTCCGAGCAACTTTGTTTCGGCGCTGTTGCCACTCGCTGTGGCGAACCAACACTACAACCGGGACGGCCTCGACTTCGTGGATTTTGGCGATGGCAAGCCGGTTCCGGCCGTCGACGAACACCCATTCGCCGTCACGGCCGATACTGACGGCAATCTCACCCCAGACCGCCCGGTACAGTCGCTCGACAGCAGGTATTAGACTGCCTCGACTGTGGAGTTCGGTCTGGGTGTTGTAGCCTGCTGTCCCGATTCGGTCATACAACTGGTCGACCACGTTGCATCGTTCCTCAAACGCCCCAACCGTCTCACAGCCCCAGAGTGTCGCGCCCGCTTCGATGGCCGCGACCGACTCAGCATAAAACGCCGTTCGCTCCCACGGCACCCCATTCTCGAAATGTTCGACAAACGACTCGAACAGCGTTGAGTCGGCAAACCAAGCCTCGCGTCGGTCCCAGTCGCCGCCGAAGACGCACCCCGCAAGCCGGTAGTTCGGTGCCTGAAACTGAGGATGTTCGGCCCCTTTCCGGTCGACCGAAATTTGTGTCCACGACACTGTTCGCTGAATCTCCGCCGGGTCGACCCAGAACAGTCGGCCGGGATGGATCGGCGCGGCGTGGCGAACTCGTGTTCTGGCCGTTCGAGCGTAAATCCACGACAGCGCATAGGCTTGTGTCAGTCCCTGTATCGCACGATCAGTCGCAGGATGGACGCCAACAATCGCGTTCTGTGCGGTTCGGAGTGCGTTGTCGACGTGGTCTATCATCTCGTTTCAGACCCCGCCGTTGTTGGCTGCTGCGAACAGTTCGGCGTACGTCTCACGCGCGACAGCCACCGAGTAGTGCTCGCGGAGATACGCTCGTCCGTTCTCGCCCAACGTCGCAGCGCGTTCGGAGTCAACAGCGAGTTGGTCGACCACCTCGGTGAGCCGCTCGGTCGAGCCGGCGTGAACGCCGATTTCACCTTCCGAGAGCAGCCCATCGAGCGTATGATGCAGCGAGACGACCGGGACGCCGAACCGCCAGGCCTCCAGAAAGGTGTTCGGGAATCCCTCGTACTCCGAGGTGTTGACGAGCATCATCGCCCGCCGGTAGTAGTGGTCGATCTCATCGGGCGGGACAAAGCCCTCGAACCGGAGATTCGGGGTGCTGCCGACCCGCTCGCGGATCTCACTGCGAAACTCCTCATCAGAGGTCCACCCGATCATAACGAACTCGACGTCCGGAAGTTGTGTGGCCAACTGAACGAACCGCATCGGCTTTTTTTGATCCGGGTCAAGACTACCGACCCACAGCACAAACTCGCGGTCGTCGGCTGCGAACAGATCGTCGTCGGCTGGAACCGTGTACACGTTCGGGACGACCTCTGATGGAATATCGAACACTCGTTCGAGCAACTGCTGTTGGTACTCGGTCTGGGCGACAACTGTATCTGCTCGCCGGATGGCGTCGACGTAGGCGAGTTTTGGGAGGGTGTACCGAAACATGCCGTGGTGAGTCGAGAGCCGGGCCAACTCGATGTTCGAGTCGTTGGCCACACAGTAGACGAACGATTCGCCGAGCAGCCGACAGATGTAGCTTGTGAGGATACAAAGCGGCGGATTCCCTCGGACGTAATAAACGTCGGCGTCGACGCGCCGGACTGACTGGAGCAGTTGATAGACAACGGTGGGTGCATGCCGCAGGCTGTTGGTCGTCGGCAGCGTTTTCCAGACGTCGAAGCCGTCGATCCGTTCGTGGCGCTGGCCTTGGTCGGCGAACGTGATAAACGACACCTCAGCGCCTGCCTCCTGTAGCTCGGTCGCGATGAGATGCTGCTGGCGTTCGGCACCGCCGACCGTTTTCCGGCTTCCCGGTTTGAGATAGCCGTAGATGTACGGACAGATGAAACAGACGTGCGTGGTCGACAGATCCCTCTCTGGGTCTGTCTCTGTGTGTCTGTCTGTTTCGGCCGCGTTTCTTTGGCTGCTCTCGGCGTCTTTCTGGACGGCGTCGCTATGTCGTGACACGGTTGTACACCTGAATGATTTCTTCGGCCATCCGGTCCCAGCTTACTGCTTCGACGTGCGTCCGGCCGTCGGATCGCTCGCCGGCCTCAAGCACCTCGACCAGCGCGTCGACGAGTTCGGCCTCGGTCGTACAGACTGCCGAGGGGCTGACGTCTTCGAGCCGGGTGCGGACATCCCCAACGTCGGTCGAGACGACCGGCAGATTGCAGGCCATCGCCTCTTTGACGGTGTTGGGCGAGCCTTCGAGCTTTGAGGTGAGCAACAGCGCGTCGGCGGCGTTCATGTAGTAGAGCATCTCGTCGTGTGGAACGCCTGAAACCGTCTGTAGCTTGACGGGCTCGGCGAGTTCGTCGTCGACCCGGTCCGTGACAGTGGTTGCCAGCTGGTAGTTTTTCCGGTCGGTTCGCTTGCTGTAGCTGCGGGTTGGATCATAGGGAAACAGCACGTGTTTGCTCTCGGGGTCCCAGTCGACGTGCTGTTGGGCTTGCTGTTGTGGTAGTGGTCTGAACTTCTCCATGTCGACGCCGGCCGGAATCACGTGGGCATCGGTGTCCAGCGTCCGACGCATCGCTTCGTTTCGGACGATAGAGGCATCGAATCGTCGCGCACAGAACCGACAGACGTGAGGATACTGACCACCCAGATAGTCGCCCATCAGATCAGAGCCCCAGAACGTCTGGACAACCGGTCGGCCGGGCTGCAGCAGGCCGTAGGGTGCGGCCAACCCGGAGTTGACGTGGATAAGGTCGTACTCGTTGGTGAGAACGGCTTTCAGGATTCGTGGATAGCCGTAGGCGGCGTTAACCGCATAGTACGGTATGTTGTGGCCGGGGTCGGGCAGTAGCCGGCTGGATATCGGCCCGAGCGAGTCGGTGTAGGCGGCACCGCCCGGCGAGGCCGCAAGCACATCGCAGTTGATACCGTTTCGTTCAAGCGCGCGAACCTGATCGAGAAAGAAGGTGCGGTCGTCGGTTGTAACCAACTGGAGGACATCCATCGGTCAGTTACTCCATCCCCGATCAAATATCTTTTTTCGCCGATCCGCGCTTTTGAGGTAGCCGATTCCTTGGGCGAGTACGCCAAGCGTCGGCCGGAGATCCTCGCGCGATAGCGTTGCACAACAGGTGTTTCGGTCCCACGAGCCGAGTTCACGGACAGCCTGTAGCTTCTGGTCGTGACTCCAGAACCACAGCAGTTCGTTCGGGACAACCCACCGATAGTTCGTTCCTACTCGATACTCACTATTTGAGGCCGGTCTGGTCCCGTCGACGGCCAGTTTGTACAGCAGATACGGAATGTCGACACCCGAGTTGATCGTGAGGCTGAGCGACGACCAAAACCGTGGGTTGACCTCGATCAACCTGTACGCACCGGAGTCTGGGTCGTACAGCACGTCCATATGCGCCGGTCCTTTCCAGTCGTGGGCACCGAGCAGTTCGAGCATCGAATCGACCCACGGCTCCTGTTCGACCGTGTGAGCGGCGATTGCAGGACCACCCGAGGCGGGGTACTGTCTGGTTTCTTTATATACATGTGTTGAAACGGGCTCGGCGCTGTCGTCGAAAATGGTGCCGATGCTGTAGTGGCCACCCGAATGGTCGACGAACTCCTGGATGATCGGCTCGGCGTGAGTCTGGCTCACCGCTTCGTATTTCTGGGCAAGCTCGCTTGGTTCGTCGACACGTACGATTCCGCGGGAACCCGAGGCGATTCGTGGTTTGATTAAAACCGGGAACGTCGCTGTTGTGCGGATCTCATCAATATCTGCCAGCGTGCTCGGATAGTACGTGTTCGGAATCGGGATCGAAAGCTCTTCTGCGGCCTGCATACAGCTGCCTTTGTCCATCAGCCGCGTGATTGTCGAGCAGTCTGCAACAAACACTGCCGTCACTGCCGAGAGTCGACTCCGGTGTTCGGCAACCGCAAGTGTGGTTTCGTCGCGTACGGGAACGACGAGATCATACCCTTCCCGTCGACAGCACTCGACTAACCAGTCGACGAAGCCAGCCGGTGAGTCACCGATCGGCTCGTGGACTTTTGTCTCGCTTACATACTTCGAAAACGCCGAAACCGTTCGGCTGAAATCATCACAGACGTGTATCTCGGCTCCGGTTTTCCCAAGCGAACGAGCAATCGCTAACGAGGAGAGTGCTCGCCCGTCTGTGATGAGAATTTTGTCAGTCATCTTTCGTTACTCCGTTGGCCGTATCAGACACACGCGGTTGCCCAAAGACACACATAGATGGTACACACCCATATACATAATATCTATGTCAAGATTCACTACTGAGACTCGGTGCAGACTGGCTCCGAGGGCGCGTCGACTCCGAGAGCACTGCGTCGTAGACCTCGATAATCCGCTGGCTCACCCGTTCCCAGCGGAGTGGCTCGACCTGACTTCGGCCGTCGCACCGACCACCTGCCTCAATCGCTGCTACGAGCCCCTTGACCAACGCCTCGGGTTCGGCGGCGACCGTCGAGACGTCGACGCCGTCGAGTCGCTTGCTGACGTCGCCCACGTCGGTCGAGACAACCGGCACGTTGCAGGCAAGTGCCTCCTTGACGGTGTTGGGCGAGCCCTCCAGTCGTGAGGTAAGCAGAAGAGCCTGTGAGGCATTGAAGTAGTACGGAATTCGGTCGTGTGGCACCCGTGAAACGGATCGGAGTTCGACCGGCTCGGCAAGTTGTTCGTTCGCCCGCTCGACGACCTGCTGGGCGAGTGGGTAGTTTTTTCGTTTGGTCTCAGGTGCGTACGGAAACAGAACGTAGCGGCCGCCCGGCTCCCAGCCAACCTCTCGTTGGGCGGCTGTTCTCGAAATCTCGTCGAACTTCGCCATGTCGACGCCGGCTGGAATCACGTGGGCCTCACCGCCGAGTTCTCGGTTCATTGCGTCGTTCCGGACGATTATCTCGTCGAACCCTTGGAGGCCGTATTTCAGCATCTCGCTGTAGTAGCCTCCGAGATACTCACCCATCAGATCGGTTCCCCACAGCGTCTGAACGATGGGTCGCTGTGGCTGGAGTAAGCCAAAGGGGGCAGTGAGTCCCGAATTCGTATGGATGATGTCGTAGTCGGTCTCGACAACCGACTTGAGAACACGCGGATACGACCGGAACGCGTTGGCTGCATAGTACGGCACGTTGTGGCCCTTTGTTGGAGCCAGCCGACGTGCGAGCGGGTTCAGGTCATCGAGCCAGGCGGCATACTCCGCTTTGTTCGGCGAGACAGCGATCGTCTCGCAGTTGATTCCGTGTGCTTCGAGTGCGCTGACTTGGTCGTTGAAGAAGCTTCGGTCGTTGGTTGTGGCTATCTGGAGGACGTTCATAACTGAGCGATAGTGGGTGGTCGGTTGTGTAACTGGAACGCATAGCACGGCAGCGAGCGGCGGCGGGAACGTTCAGACGACATCATAGAGGCTGATCTCACAGGATTCGACAAGCGGCGGGCTCGTGGTGTCGAGATCCCGCCACATGATCACCTGCTGGTCGACCGAAGCCCACAGCTCGTCCATCGGTCGGTCGGTGAATACGAGAAGAATGTCGTAGCCCCGCTCGACTGCAAGCTGTTCGATTTCATCGATGAGCACCTCGAAAACGGCCGAGCAGTCGGCGCGCAACTCGAGAATGCGACCTTCGCGAAGCTCGCCGTTCGACCGCGGGCCGACGACGGCGTAGCCGACACATCCCTGCCCGTCGGTAGCGAGCACGATATCGCAGTCGGGATACTGCAGAATGTGTCTGATGTCGACTGGCGCTCGTCGAAACGAGGCAGTCTGGTCGTCATACAGGTCGACGATTTCGTCGAATTCGGACGCCGAGATTTTGCGCGTCCGGTGGCACTGGTAGGCAGTGTTGGCGGCCGCAGAGCGACTGCCAGTAGCTCTCGATCCATTCTGAGGGTGTAGCCAGCCTTCGAGCAGCGTCGACAGCGGATCGATTGGGCCAGTACTACAGGCGAGATCAATCAGCTGTGCGAGCGTTCGATCCGACACCGCCGGGCCAATCGACTGCGGTCGCGGCCCTGTTGGCGGTTCAGTGTGCAGGCAGTCCCGTACACTGACTGGGCCGTTCGAGGTGCGAATATGGAGCCGGTCGCCGAGCCACTCGGTTATCGTCTCGATGGCTGGTAGGTCTGGCACCACGAGATCGGTGTACGCTCGAAGCACGCGATCCGGCGAAAGCAGCCGAATTTTGAGCGGGAGCTCCCGATACTGCCAGCCCCGATCACGGTTTGCCTCGAACGTTAGATTCGTTTTCCGGTTGAACGTCGAGACTCGGTCTGCACCCTGTCGTTCGCTAAAGGCGACTGTGTCGGTGTGGAGTGCCGAGTACAAGCCCTCGCCCCGGTGGGCGGGATCGACGGCGGTATCGCCCAACACGAACACGGTGTTCGTCCGACTTTCGTCGACGACTTCCTTCGCAAAGACACGTCGAAACGCAGCCAATTCACCGTCTCTGCTGCTGTAGAACGCCTGTGTGTCGGGATCGAACGCCGGATACTGTTCGTACTTCCAGTGAAAGTACGACTGGCCGCCCCAGCCATCGTAGGCGTCGTTGAGAAGCGAAATCACCTCTGCGTGTTGAGGCAGCCCCTGTTGGGTCCGTCTCATGTTAGGTTCCGGCGACCGTTTCGGACTCCAAGGGTCGACTGGGGTCGTCGACTGTGTCAGCGTACAGCTCGCCGATGGTTCGAAACCGATACCCCATTGCAGTCAGTTGCTGAACCAACTCCTGAAAGAGGCTTGCCGATTCGGTGAGGTTGCGCTGTTGAATTGCTTTCATTGGTTGACTGCGGTACTCGTTGGCCGGGGTGTCGATAAAATCGTGCAGATGCGACAGAAACACGAGCGGATCGGGCGGCTCAAGCAGATCCAAGAGCCGAATGTACGCCTGCCCGCCCAGTTTGAGATAGCTCTGGGCGGTCGGGATCCGTACATACGGCAGCACGCCGATCGGAAACTCAACCAACCCATCGGTGCCGGCGGGCCGGTAGGGGTGCGTTGGCGCGTCGAGGTTGTTGTACGCTCCCGGCCGATACGAAGGGAAGATGCTCGAATCGAACGCCAAGCCCTCGTCGTCAAGCGTGACGAGATTCTCCGCCGAGATCTTGCCAAGCGGTGCGCGATACCCTTGCGGTCGGTGGCCGAAAAACGACTCGAAGGCCTCGATTCCCTCGCGGAGATCCGACCGAAACCCCCTCGACATCTCCGGATCGTGCGCATACGAGTGGAGATGGAACTCACAGTCGAGCGCGGCGTCGAGCCGTTCGACGACGTCGGGTCGCTCTTCGAGCAGCCGCCCGACGACGAACACGGTGACCGGAACGTCGACCGACTGGATAAGCTCGATATACGCATCCAGATACTCGACCGTCTGGTAGGTGCGGCCCGGTTCGTCGACGAACCAGTCGCTTTCGAGATCGAGCGTGATACAGGCCGTTTTCGGCCCGTCCTGCGAGTCGGCGTTACTCATAGATCTGGACCTCCCGATCCTCGTTGACCTGCATATCGAACAGCATCGCAAACAGCAGAAACAGGCTGCCGATCAGCACCACGAGCATGCTCAACGAGCCACTGACGAACAGCGATCCACCGAGTGCAACGAAAGCGTATATCGACCACAGCCCACCGACCACTCCGATCACCGTCGTTGCCGCGCCGAGGAGATAAAACAGCGAAAGCGGATGGAAGTCCAACACGAGGTATTTGACTTTCAGTCGCCACAGGAAGTTTTCCAACAGCATTTTCGAGACCTTGCGGATGTAGGTCGGATAGCTGATTGTCGAGGTTTCCTCGCCGTAGATCGCCGGCATC
The DNA here is from genome assembly GCA_003554115.1 of Haloferacaceae archaeon. The sequence continues at coordinate 24,598 of PWFE01000139.1, forward strand.
GCGACGTCGGCGACCCGCAACCCCTTGGCGTTCAGTTTGACGAGCAGATCGTTACAGTAGCCGTAGTACTCGTACATGTTCTCGATGCCGACCGTCGACAGCGCGTGGTTGGTGATCGCCGTATAGCCGTTTTGGGGGTCCATCGTTTTCCAGTAGCCGCTGGCGATCTTCGTCAGGAAGGTGAGAATCGAGTTGCCCAAAAAGCGAAAGCTCGACATATCTTGGCGGTACTCCTTGTACAGCAGCCGGTTTGCCTTCGCGTAGTCGGCCGCGCCCTCGACAAGCGGATCGAGCAGTTTCGGCATCCGTGTGGGGTCCATCTGGCCGTCGCCGTCGACCGTAACTGTAATATCGAGTTCGTCTTTGAGTGCGGCGAGATACCCTGTTTTGATCGCGCCGCCCGCGCCCATGTTCTCGCGGTGCTGGACCGGCACCACCCGGCCGATCTGGGGGTGGATGTGGGCCCGTCGATCGAGCAAGCTACCGCCGCCGTCGGTCATCACCGACTGAACTGACTTCGATTCGGTTTTGGCGGCATCGGCGCGTGCGGCCTGTCTGATTTCGTCCCATGTCTCGTCGGTCGAACAGTCGTCGATCGCGCAGATCCAGTCGACGAAATCCGGCATCGAACGGATCACATCGCCGATCAATCCCTGTTCGTTGTACGCTGGAATAACAACGCCAACCGTATGCTCGCGATACATCTCAGATCCTCCGGTAGGTGAGATCCGAATCGGCGTATCGTTCCTCGTCGAGTACGCCCATCACGTCGACAACGAGAGGGTTGTCGGCCATCTCAGTGGCGGCCGTCGTGAAATCGATTCGGCGGAACTCATCGTGGGGTGTCGCCAACAGCAGGCAGTCGATGTCGCCGAACTCCAGATCCTCCTGCAGCGGAATCCCGAACGCATCGCGTGCCGTCTCGATATCCGCGTGCGGATCGTAGCCGACGACATCGACGCCGTAGGCCGCCAACTCCTCGATGGTGCCGTCGACCGCCGAGGTGCGGATATCCCCCACGTTTGGTTTGTACGCCAACCCCAACACGAGCACGCGTGCCTCCCCAAGGACGTTGCCGCAGTCGCTGAGTGCTTTCAGCGTTTCGCGGGCGACGTGTGTCGGCATTCGCTCGTTTGTTTCGCGGGCCTGCTGGACGAGCTTCGGCGAAAAGCCGTTGCGCTCGGACTCATAAATGATATAAAAGGGGTCGACCGGAATACAGTGGCCGCCGACGAGGCCGGGCCGGTAGTCGTGGAAGTTCCATTTCGTGGCGGCGGCGTCCAACACTGCGTGGGTGTCGATCCCCAGCGTGTTGCAGGTGATCGCCAGCTCGTTGACGAGTGCGATATTCAGATCGCGCTGGATGTTTTCGACGCATTTGGCCGCCTCGGCGACCTCGATAGCGGGCGCGCGGTGGACGCCGGCGTCGACGACCGACTCATACAGAATGGCGAGGTCTTCGAGCACATCGTCGGTCTGGGCGCTCACGATTTTGATCACGTCCCGAAAGCCGTTTTCGGCGTCGCCGGGAACGAGGCGTTCGGGCGAGTAGGCCAGATAAAACTCCTCGCCGGCAGTCAGCCCCGAGGTTCGTTCGATTGCTGGGCCGAGTATCTCTTCGGTCGCACCGGGGTACACCGTCGATTCGAGCACGACGGTTGTGCCCGGAGTGATGTTGCGGCCCACCGTTTCGCCGGCCGTTTCGACGAACGTCAGATTGGGGTTTTTCAGATCGTCGACCGGGGTCGGTACCGTGACGATCACGTAGTCGGCCCGTTCAATCGCCGTCTCATCGGTTGTAAACTCAATGGTTGCCGTCTCCATTCGCTCGTCGCCGACATCGCCCGTGGGGTCGACGCCATCTGTCAGTTGGCTGATTTTGTTGGCGTCGATATCGAAGCCGATCACGTCATGTCCCACTCGGTCGAACTCGACTGCAATCGGTAATCCGACGTATCCAAGGCCAACAACGCAAATATTGCGCGATGAGTGGTCCAGCGTTTCCGCTTGACTATGTACTGAATTGTTCATTAGTGTACGCTCCTCTCGGGTCGAGCACTGCCCGAGTAATGTATCACAGATTACATACTCTGCGTGTGGTCGGATATAAATTCCGATCCATTAGAATATTATCATTTCTTCAATGAATATTTATTTATTATAAAAATAGCTGTAATTTAATTTCGCTTTGCGACACTATCATCTGATTTTGTAGATATTCTTTGTTGACTGTCTCCCGGTATTACTCCAGTCTTCACCCCGGCGGCACGAACGGCGTCGACGTAATCGGTCGGATTACGTGTCGGTTTCGCCAGCAGACTCATCGACGTCGACCCACAGATGGAGCGATTGGTCGGCCGTCTCTGTCGACGGGACGGCCGGCGGCGCGTCTGTGTACAACAGATAGCTCACCCGAAGCTCTGTGCCAGTCAGTGTCGCCACGAGGTCGTGTTCGGTCTGCCAGCTGTCGCCGTCTTCGACCGTGGCTTCGAGCGTGTCGACGCGCTCGCGGTCGACGACACGCACCCTGTTGTCGTCACGAATCTCTACTTCTTGGAGTTCGACAACCACGGTATACTCAGTAGTGGTTCCTTCTTCGTTTTCGATACCGACAGTGATCGGCTCAGGTTCGCCGGCGACCAGCGTTGTCGGGTAGCCGTCGGCGACCAACTCGCCGCTGGGGCTCTCTGTGAGCAGATAGAACTCGGAGTACTGTTCGCCATCCGGTGGGGAGGCGACGGCGAACGCGACACTTCCAAACGCCAACAGCACGCTGACCGCGAGGACGATGCTCAACAGCACGTCGACCCGTGAATTCGTATCGAACACTCGCATCCGTCCACCGGCAATCCACGCCTGATACGGGACGCTAAATCGTCGGTTTTCGGGGAGTTGCTCGCGGCGATGCCATCCGATAGCGACCCCAGTGAGTGTGAATACGGCGACACCAGCAACTGTCGAGCCAAGCCCGAGACCCCACGGGGTGAAACTGAGCACAATCCCGATCAGGGGCACTGCCGCCACGCTGGTTGCAAAACCCAGGCCGAGGCGGTCGAGGCCATCGATTCCGCTCGTGGTGGACAGCCGCCCCGGTAGAATCCCGGGTTCGCCCGTCTCGGAGTTGTCAGCGGCGACCGGATGCGACGCAGCCGGAAAGAGCGCCGAGATCAGTGCGTATCCCGGAACGAACAACAGAAACAGCAGGCCCACCCCGAAGCGGAGAATGGTGTCCTCAAGCGGCGGAACGAGAACGACACCAACCGCCACGAGCGTCACAGCTGTTACGGCGATGAGATCCGCGTGGGACTGTCGTGGTTTCGGCGGTCGTAGTCGGTCGAACAGGGAACTCCCAGCCATTATCAGATGGATTACACCAGCACACAAAAACTGAATTCTTTTCTCCGAACAAGCCGAGTCTGATCAAAACAAGCGGTGCGTCGACCCCACCTCGGCCTTTCGGTCCACACACAACGGTCCGACCAGACACGTTCGCTGACTGCCATCGCAGTCAATCGGTTGTGAAACAACACACTCAGGATCGTCTGCTGATCTTACAGACATATATGTGTAACTGTAATTCTGCATACTAGATCTGAATTCGGTGAAAACCGTGGTCGACTCGGCGCGGCGTTATTTGCGCAGTTTGTCGTTCAGTACCTGCCTAACGCCACGGATGAACGGACGTGGATCGTCTGCCCGAAGGTTGTCGAACCGCGGCATCTCATAACACGATCGCAGCACCGCCTGCAGTTCTCTGAGAATCGAGGGTCGGTCGACGAGAGGTGAGTCTTCTCGGAGAATACTGAGCAGATAGCCGACTTCACCGTACAACAGATGGCTTCCAACACCGATTTCGTAGTCGTGGTTGATCTCGTCGGCTCGCCCCAGCGCGGTGAGCCAGTAGTAGTACGGGAAGTCCGCGCCGGCCTGAACCGCACAGGGAAGCGACTGCCACATCCGGGGGTTGATCTCGGTCAGGACGAACTCGCCAGTCTCGGCGTCTTTCATGTATTCGATGCAGGCCAGTCCATGATACTCCAGTTCACCGAGCAGCTGCCGGCCGGCAGCTTCGAGTTCGGGAATATCGACCGTCTCGCGGTAGACGCCACCGCCGCCCCTGTAGGAGTCGCCTCGGATCTGGCGGTGTTGGAACGTTGCCAGCGGCTCGCCGTGGTTGTACAGCGCGCCGAAAACGTACTCATCGCTGCTCCGAATAAACTCTTGGACGATGGGAACGTGTTTCATCTGTTCGACGATACGGTCGACATCGGGCTCGTCACCCGGTTGGAGATGAATGACTTCCTTGACGGCCTCGACATCACCCGGGCCGAACGAGTCGACCGTCGAGAGCGTCAAGAGGTTGTGTCGTGATTTGACGATCTGTTCGCCACCCCAGTCGTCGACATCGGTCAGCAGCCGTGTTTTGGGCACCGCAACACCCGCATTTTGTGCAACCGTTGCGAGTCGCATGCGGTCGGTGACATCCAACAGGAGCTCTGAGCGTGGCACCACCAGCGAGACGTGCTCCGCAAACTCATCGTAATACGTGGCAAAAATGTACGGATCGTACGACTGAACGGGGATAATCGTCTTCACATCGGGCCGAGAGACAATGTCGAGCAACCCATTTTTGTAGCCAAGAATATCTTGTTCCGGCGAGGGAATAATGATCTCTTCGTCGCAGAACCGCGAGGCACCCGCAGTCACACCGTTGTATCCCGCCGCGAGAATCGTCCGAACTCCTTTTTCTGCAAGCGACCGCACACATGAGTAGCTTTTCGAATCAATTCCTGTTGGGATACAAACGGACTGCGTGTCGACAGTCGGTGAGGTCATGATATTTAACAAACACGATCTGATATTATGAAACGGTTCCGGCCGTCTGGACGCTCATCCCGTGTTGTTCATCCATAGACGAACGTGAATCAATACATTGAGAAGACACTCTTAGTACCCAATAGGAAGCCAATGCGGATCACTGCGAGTCGAGAGGTTCTGCAGTGGCTGGAATCGCGTCGGTCGCGTTTGGATGGTACAGCGAGAGGATAACGGGAATGCGCTCGACGTCGAGCAGTTGGCTGACGGCCAGCCGGTGTCGACCGTTTTTGAGATGCACCAGCTCACCGTGTCGATCCATGCCGACGATAATTTCGTCCGCAATCGGCGTTGGACCGATCCGAGCCGCTGTCCTGTCGGTCCCGCTGTCGAGTTCGGTTTGTCGGTGGTAGCCATCGGACTGAATCGACTCGATGAGCCGCTCTATTTTGGCGCATCGTTTTTCGGCTCGGTCAGGGTCATTGGCGTACTTCGGATGCTCGTATATCTGAGTGTGTTCCCACTCAAGGCCGTCGTGGAGATAGCTCCGTACCGACTGATACAGATAGTGCTGTGTGAACGACAGCGTCACCAGATCCCACGGCCCGCTGACAGAGCCATAGACGGCCTCGGGTCCCGTAAGAGGGACTGCGTCCGGCGGAAACAGTTTCGACTGTGTGATTTCGGTTGGATCGACCTCAATGAGATAGATGGAATCCAACTCGCTGGTCCGCCACCGCATATAGTAAAACAGCGGTGCCATCGCCCGCTCTACCGGGAGGTACTCCGTCGTTTTTCGAAAGAGCAAGCCAGTGCCCTGCTTTCGGTAGCGAGTGAGTGTCGACATCTGAGTGATGAGTGAAACGCTGCCGAACTGGTTGTACCACTGCGGGTCGGGGCCTCGCCCTGCGGCAAGTGGGTAGACCACTCGTGGGGTACGGACAGCGCTGTTTCCTGTTGGCTGTGTTTGCTGGGCTCAGGGTTAGTTGTTGTTACCAGCTACTCATCGGTCGCTTTTCAGTGTCCGTCGACGCGGCGATATGTAAGGGCTACTTGTTCGGTGATAGGTGGCCAAAACGGCTATGGGTGAGTGCCGATACCGTCCGATAGCTGCCGTATGCCTCGAATACTTGGGCCACCACTCACGGAGAACCCAGCACGAATCGGATCAGTCGATGGGCTCATCGAACGCTATCGGAGGGCTCGTGTGATCTGGAACCGTGTGGCGATGGTCGGCCGTCGTCGACTGCGTGAAGACTCAGCCGGTCCAGTTGCCGAATCGGAGTTCGACCGGATCATCGATCAGTACGCAGCCGAGGCAGTATTCGTCCATATTGGCCTCAGTGATATCAACGCCGCCTTTGAGGGCGATCCGTTTGCGTTCATCCTTGAGAAACTCACTGACAGATTCGAGAGTATTCTCACGCCGGGATTTACGCCATCGTTTCGGAAAGACGACGGTCGCGTCTACCACAAACAGTATTCAAAACCGGGATTCGGGACGTTTCCCCGCCTGTTTCAGTCGGTCGCTGACTACCGAACTGATGATGCGACCAACTCGATTCTGGTGTCTGGTCCCTACCGGTTCGATGACTGCGACCACCACACAACGTGGGGCAAAGCGGGCTGCTTCGGCGCGCTCGACTGCGACGACGTCCAGTATCTCACAATTGGGACCGACTGGCTCACAGCTTCGCAGCTACACTACATTGAGTGGTACTACGATCTGCCCTACGTCGACCGCGTCGAGTACGATGGGGTGATCTACTACGATGAAACGGATCACGAGCCAGTCACCCAACAGACCCACGAGTACTACCGACCCGTCTCTTGGAACCGGGCCAAAATCAGCGACGATCTCGCCCGCGAGGGTGTGATCGACCGGTACAACTGCAACGGGCTCCGAATCTTTGCGTTCAACGCCCGCGAACTACGCGAGGCGATCGCTCCGAAACTTGATGATGATCCCTACTACCTCGTGACCTGAACTGCCCACCGATGGCGTGCTCGCTAGCGCGGCTGTCACGACTTCTTTCAGCGCCGCAAATCGAGTACCAATCGGTTGACTCCCATTTCGGAGTGGATTGCTGTGGATCACAATCTCCCATCGGTTAGCTATCATATTGTCGTGTTACCCGAGAAAAATTCTTATATTGAATACAGCCGTGAACCAATATGTGACAGTGTATAATCACGTAGAGATAGTGCCGAAAGACCGCGTTTCTCTGTCGAATACGGCAACGACACAGCAGGTCGACAAACGAGTATCAGTAGTCAACCAACATTCATCGGAGTTCGCATGAGAACACTCGTACTCGGGTTGGACGGTGCCTGTCGTTCGGTGCTCGACCCACTTGTCGACGACGGTGCAGTCCCGAACATCGCCGCGCTTCGAGACGCGGGCACCGAGGGGCCGCTTGAGTCACAGCTGCCACCTTGGACACCAAGCGCGTGGCCGTCGCTGTATACGGGCGTCAACCCTGGAAAACACGGCGTGTACGACTTTCTGCGATTTGAGGGCTACGACTGGAGCCTTGTGAATCAATCGCATGTTACCGCCCATGCGGTTTGGGAGCTGTTGTCGATGGAAGGCTACAGCAGCGTCGTCCTAAACGTACCGGTCACTCATCCGGCGCGGGCGGTCGACGGTGTTGTCGTCCCCGGCTACACCGCACCCGAAGCCCCGGAGTGCCATCCGTCTGGCGTCTGGGACGAGCTAAACGACGAGTTCGGCGAGTACACGCTGTACACTGACCCGCTCGGTGGTGGTTCATCACCGGCCGAGCGAAAGCGTGGGTACTGTCGACTCTCACGGATGCGCGGCGAGGCGTTTCGGTATCTCGTCGGAAAACACGACCCCGAATTCGGTTTCGTTCAGTTCCAGCAGTGTGATACTGTTTTCCATGAGTTCCCGGAGGAACCAGAGACAGTCCGCCGTGTCTATGCGGCAATTGATGCCGAAATCGGGGCGATCCTCGAAGCATGCGACCCTGAAATAACGCTGCTTGTCAGTGACCATGGAATCGGGCCGATGGAAGGCCACGAGTTTCGGCTCAACGATTATCTCCGCGAGCACGGGTTGGTATCCGTGACTGCCAAAGGCGGCGGGATGCCTTCTTGGCGCGCTGTCTCCCGAACGCAGCAGCAAAACGGCGAGCGAAGCCAAGCCGCAGAGACGCCTGCTGAACGGACTCTTGAGTTGGCTGCGCGGGCGGGGTTGACAAGCCAGCGAATCGGGAGCGTGGTCCAACGACTCGGGCTCGAAAACGTCGTCCGAACCATTGTTCCGGACGATCTCATCAGAGCAGGCACCGAGCAGGTCGACTTCCCGGCTTCGACAGCCTACATGCGTTCGCGAACCGAGATGGGCGTCCGACTCAACGTCGAGGGCCGCGAACCCGAAGGGATCGTACCTGAGGACGAGTACGAACAGGTCAGAACGGCGGTTGTCGAGACGCTGAGTAAAGCCACCACGCCGGAGGGCGAACCTGTTTTCGAGCGCGTCGCGCCCCGGGAGGCGGTGTTTGATGGACCGTATCTCGATGACGCACCCGACATCGTGACGGTGCCGAACGAGTTCGATCACTTTCTGGTGGCGAATCTCAAAGGTGCGCAGTTCGGCGAGCCAACCGAACCATGGGAGCACAAACGCGAGGGGATCGTCACGATTTCGGGAGCCACAATCGACTCGGAGACAACGCTCAAATCGCCCCATCTGTTCGACATCACACCGACAATCCTTGCAACATTTGGCCTTCCAGTCGGTGCTCACATGGATGGGACACCGCTTCGGTGTGTCGAACCAACCGGAACCAAAGCCTACCCCTCGTTCGACGATGACGAGATCACGACCGTCGACGACGGGCGGATCGAACAGCGACTGTCCAATCTCGGCTATCTTGATTGAGATCACTTCGGCCGAGGATATCAGTACTACTGGCCAAAAACAGGTGAATAGATCAGTTTCACCGGTGTTCACTGTCGCAACCATTGGCTTTATGATGAGCTATGGCGTTAGTACATTCACATGCGTGTAAAAGAACTGTCACTTTCTGAGTGGGATGCTGTGCTTCCCGATTCGGGGTTTGATATCTTTCATACAACCGACGCGCTTGACGTGCTGGATTCACACTGGGCTGGGGAGCTTCGCCTGTACGGCGGATTTAAAGGCGACGAGCCGATTGGGCTACTCCCCGTATTTATCCGTCAGCATCGGCTGGGTCGACTCATCTCTTCGCCACCAATCGGCTTCGGTATTGGGCGCCTCGGCCCGGTGTTGATGCCGACGAGCCCGAAACAGCGCAAGCGCGAATCTGTGAACAAGACGTTTGTGCGGAGCGTGGTCGACGAACTTGATGCTGTCGACCAGTTTACACTGTTTCGGGTGGTCGGCAGTACGACGTACACCGATCCACGGCCGTTCAAATGGAACGGTTTCAACGCAACACCCGATTTCACCTATCAGATCGATGTCGGCTCGAAGCCAGCAGAGCAGGTTCTCAAATCGTTCAGTCGGGATCTCCGGAAAGACATTCGGAATCAAGACGAAGCCGGGGTAACGATACGGAGAGGCGGGAACGGGGACGCCAGAAAAATATACGAGACGATGGTCCAGCGGTATCAAAGCCAAGGAAAAAACCAACCCGTTTCGTGGCCGTTCGTCGAGGATTTGTTAGCTGCAGTGGGTGACCGCGCTCGCGTGTACGTCGCCGAATCCGACAGCGGGGAGTTCCTCAGTGGGATGATTGTACTGTATGCTGACGACACTGTATACAACTGGAAAGGCGGGACAAAAACCCAAAATCTCGATACAAGCGTTAGCGTGAACAACTTGCTTCATTGGAGAATCATCGAAGACTGTATCGAAGACCCAGCACTCGATTCCATCACGACGTACGATTTTTATACCGCAAACAACGAACGACTGAGCCGGTACAAAAGTTCGTTCAACGGCTCGCTGGCCACCTACTACACGATCGAATCAAACGGCGTTCCGATGGCGGTCGCCAAAAAGGCGTACCGCAACGCAATGTCGAAAAAGATACCTCACGGAAAGCAACTGATAGTCGGAAACATTCTCAAAGATCGGTGATCTATGCTACGATCGACTCACTTCTTCAGCACGTTCGATCATCTGCAACAGACCTAGTCGCAGGTGACCATCATACTGTGTAATCTGTACACACCACGCCGGATCACTCTTGACGCAGTTCTACTGACCATACGACACCGCAGTCATTCGTGATACCGTCTACTCATGTATATTTCAGTAGTTGTGTGTATATAATAGCAGCTTATATACACACGCCTGCAAATTGGTTTCCAACTTACTGTGTCGACTGTCGTTACGACAGTATGGCTGTAATGGTAATGGTCGACTACTGTTGATCGTTCGACGTCGGTTCTGTGAGAACGTGCGACTTCACACACTTTGTGGGTAAAGTCGGTGATCACGTTTTCAGCGTTATGGTGGATTTGGTATAGCAGTATGGTATTTATATGAACGACGACCACCAACCAAACTGGACGTTGTGCTCCATTGATTGACCATCTGAGGCCACATTACGCTGTACAACGAACTATTCTCACCGGATTGTGCTTCAG